>NZ_VWWK01000055.1:0-37752 GCF_011753035.1 Burkholderia sp. Ax-1720
CGGCGCACGGCATGGGCAGCCACCAGTTCCACCCGGCGCACCGCCGCGACGTGGCCACCGTGGGCGTGCTGCACGTGAGCACGCCGCATCCGCCGCCTGCCGGCGAGGACCGGCTGTGGGCGCATCGCCGCCAGTTGCGCGGGCTGGCCAACGAGCTGCTCGAGTGGCAGGTGCTGCGCCGCCGCCGCGAACTGGCCGACACGCTGGCCCTGGAGACGCGCGAGGTGCAGGCGCTGCGGCTGGTGGCGCGCGGCGGCAATGCGCGTCACGTGGCCGCGGAGCTCGGCGTGGGCGAGCGCGCGGTCTACCAGCTGTTCAGCGCGATCAACCGCAAGCTCGACAGCGAGCACATCCGCGTCAGCGCCAACAAGGCGCGCCAGCTCGGCCTGCTCGGCGACGGTTATATCGCGGAGCGATAACAAAATGCATGCATATGCAGTAAACGATCTAAGTCCTTACGCACGGCAATCCCGTTACTGTTCGTCTCAGCAGTCGAACACCAGAAACACGATAGACACGAGAGATACGACCCCGCCGCGAGGGGCCGCCAGGAGAGAGGCGGCCGAGGCTCGCGGCGGGGTCGCCACGACAAACCGAGGGGCCGGTCGCGGCCGCGAGCCATGGCGCATGCAATCCAGCCTGCGCGCTCGCCGGCGAACCGGCGCGCGATGCCGCCCGCCTTGCTGCCGAAGGTGCCCGCAGAGACACATCGGAGGAGGCGACATGGAGCAGCCAGGACACATCGTTCACGCGATCCAGACCCACGCGCTCGGCACGCCGTATCGACCGGCGCTGACCGACAGCCGCGACGATTTCAGCTACGCCGAACTCGACAGCTTCAGCACGCGTTTCGCGCTGCGCCTGCAGTCCTACGGCTGCGCGCCGGGTGACCGCGTGGTGATGGCGGCGAGCCGCCGCGCGCTGCTGGTGGCGGCCATCGTCGGCAGTTTCAAGGCCGGCTGCGTGCACGTGCCGCTCGATCCCAGGATGCCCGCCGAGCGGCTGCGCTACATCCTCAACGACATCGCGCCGGCCTTGGTGATCGTCGACGACGAACTGGAGGCCGAGGCGCGCGCGGTGCTGCCCGGCGCGATCCCGGTGCTGCGCCTGGCCGACCTGGAGCGGCTGCGCGACCACGACGAGGCCACCCCCAGCGACGCCTGCGTGCGCGCGCTGCCGCTGCCCGAGCTGGACGGCTCGGCCACCGCCTACTGCATCTACACCTCGGGTTCCACCGGGCGGCCCAAGGGCGTGCTGATCAATCATCGCAGCATCGTCGATTTCTTCGAGGGCACGCGCGAGGTGTACGACGTGAAGATGGCCTCGCGCTGCGCCAGCTTCTCGCCGCTGCACTTCGACGTCTACCTGATGGACATGCTGTTCCCGCTCGCGCAGGGCGCCCACCTGTACGTGCACGACGACGTGATCGTGCCGGACATCATGCTCGACGCGCTGGTGGCGCATGACGTCACCCACTTCTCGGCCTGGGGCATGATGCTGGGCCTGATCGCCCAGGCCGAGGGTTTCGAGGCGGCGCGCCTGCCGGCCTTGCACCGGATCCTGACCGGCACCGACGTGCCCGACATCAAGACCATCCAGCGCTGGCTGCGCAAGACGCCCGGCATGCAGGTGATCAACGCCTACGGGCCCACCGAGGTGACCTGCGCGTCCACCGCCCACCTGATCGGCGAGATCGAGCCCGAGCGCCGCACGCTCTACCCGATCGGCAAGCCGCTGGCCCACGTGCGCGTGCTGCTGGTGGGCGAGGACGGCCGCGCGATCGACGCGCCCCACGTGCCCGGCGAGCTGCTGATCGGCGGCAGCCAGGTGATGGAGGGCTACTGGCACCTGCCCGAGGAAACCGCCGCGCGGCTGCTGCGCATCGACGGCGTGCCCTTCTATCGCACCGGCGACCTCTGCCACTGGCTCGAGGACGGCAGCCTGTTCTACCAGGGCCGCCGCGACAACGAGATCAAGCTCGGCGGCTATCGCATCCATCTCAACGAAATCCAGCGGGTCATCAACAGCGTGCCGCACGTGCACGCCAGCGAGATCGTGCTGCTCGACACGCGCCACGGCGAGAAGGTGCTGGCCGCCGGGGTGCTGTTCGAGCAGGGCAGGCCGGTCGACGCCGAGCGGCAGACCGACACGATCCGGCAGCGCCTCGCGGGCGAGCTGCCGGCCTACATGGTGCCGCGCCATCTGGCGGTTCTCGACCGTTTTCCGCAGCTCTCGTCGGGAAAGACGGATCGCAAGGCGCTTCTGTCGATATTGCAGCAACGCATCAACGCAAGCCACCAGGAGGAAGTCAACTCATGAAGACCGTAGATATCTTGATTCAGGTGCTGGAGAACGTGATCGGCGCGAAGCACGTGACGCCCGAGGCGCGCTTTCTCGACATCGGCGGCAATTCGCTGAACCTCGTCGAAGTGCTCAAGCAGCTCAAGGCGAAGCTCGGCATCACGCCGCCGCCGCGGCTGTTCTTCGACCGCACGCGCTCGACCGTCGCCGAGCTGGCCGCGGCCACCGACGCGCTGCGCGAGGCCAGCCGCAGCCCCGCCGAGGCGGCCGGCTGAGCCGCGCCGGCCGCGGCACCCGGCGGCGATACCCAGCCACCCGTAGCGACCCGTAACGACACCCGACAGGGCGCGAGCCCCGACCCCATGCAGTGAGCCGTGACGACCCGAGCGAGCCCGCGACGGTCTTCCCTATTGATCAGGAGAACTGAGATGCAGAAGCGTTTCCATCTGTCCGAGGAAGAAAAGAAGTTCTTTTACGAGAACGGTTATGCCGGCCCGTTCACGCTCTACGAGCCGGAGGAGATGACGCGCGTGTGGGAGGAGGTCCGCATGGACCTGCTGGACACCACCAATGCGGCCTTCCCGGACAGCAAGCTGAACTACGACCGGCACCTCGACATGCCGAACCTGAACCGCATGATCAGCCACCCGGCGATCGTCGACCGGATCTCCAGCATCCTCGGGCCGGACGTGCTGAGCTGGCGCACCGAGTGGTTCCCGAAGTACCCCGGTGACGAGGGCACCGACTGGCACCAGGCCGAGAGCTTCGTCGAGTTCGAGGGCACCGAGAAGCTGGAGCCGACCGCGGCCGAGGAAGGCCGCCCCTGGGAGCTGACCGCCTGGGTGGCGATGAGCGAGGCCACCAAGGCCAACGGCTGCCTGAAGCTGATGCCGGGCAGCCACCGCACCTGGTACTTCGACGAGAAGCGCAACATCCCCTTCGAGCCGGAGAACTTCAACAAGCGCGTGCTCGACGACGGCCAGAAGTCCGGCTTCTACGGCTACGACTACGAGAAGCTCAAGCTCGACCCGAAGTGGAAGCCCGACGAGGCGCGCGCCGTGCACATGGAGGTCAAGCCGGGCCAGTTCTTCATCTTCACCTCGCGCTGCATGCACGGCTCGAACTCGAACTCGACCAAGGATTCGGTGCGCTTCGGCTGGGCCACGCGCTTCGTGCCGACCCACGTGAAGGTGTACTCGGGCCAGGACTCGTTCCACCACTTCGGCGAGGTGCTGCCGCTCGATCGCTACTCCACGGTGCTGGTGGCCGGCGAGGATCGCTACGGGCATAACCGCGTGGCCCAGCCGCTCGCCGCGAAAGCGGCGGCCACGGCCTGAGCGATGGCCGGCGCCGAGATGGCCAGGCCCCGTTCCGACTGGCTGCTGCCCGGCGCCGGCCAACCCCGGCCCGCCGGGGGCCCCGCGCCGCGCGCGCGGCTGGTGTGCTTCCACTACGCGGGCAGCGGCGCCTCGATGTTC
The DNA here is from genome assembly GCF_011753035.1 of Burkholderia sp. Ax-1720. Lineage (NCBI taxonomy): Bacteria > Pseudomonadati > Pseudomonadota > Betaproteobacteria > Burkholderiales > Burkholderiaceae > Burkholderia > Burkholderia sp. Ax-1720. Next base: position 3,780 of record NZ_VWWK01000055.1, read on the forward strand.
GCGCCCTGGGCGGCGGCCCTGCCCGACGAGGTGGAGCTGCTGGCGGTGCAGCTGCCGGGCCGCGAGACCCGGCTCGATGAGCCGCTGCGCCACGCGATGGAGGAGGTCGCGCCGCCGCTGGCCGAGGCGCTCGCGCCCTGGCTGGACCTGCCCTACGCGATGTTCGGGCACAGCACCGGCGCGCTGATCGCCTTCGACGTGGCGCGGCGCCTGCGCCGGCGCGCGCTGCCGCCGCCGCGCGTGCTGATCGCCTCGGCGCAGAACGCGCCGGACGTGAAGCCGCCGGTGATCCGCCACGTGCTCGATGACGCGGCCTTCGTGGAGGTGCTGCGCGGCTGCCGCGGCACCCCCGAGGCGATCCTCGACGATCCGGTGCTGCTCGACCTGCTGCTGCCGCGCATCCGCGCCGACGGCGCGGTGTTCGAGACCTACCGCTACCTCGAGGAGGCGCCGCTCGACTGCCCGATCGTGCTGTTCCACGGCACGCGCGACGCGATGGTCGACGAGGCGGGGCTGGCGCGCTGGGCCCGCGAGACGCGCGGTGGGTTCCGGCGCCGCGAGTTCGGCGGCGGCCACTTCTTCGTCCACGAGCAGCAGGCGGCGGTGCTGGACGAGATCAACCGGGAGCTGGCCGTGCTGCTCGACGAGCCCAGCGCCCTTCCTATCGGATGAGACACACCATGACGCAATGGAATACGGATGAGGAGCTGTTCGCGCTGATGCGCGCCGAGCTGGCCACCTGCCCCTTGAGCGACGTGCTCGAGCAGCTGGGCTTCGGCCATCCGATGCTGCCGCCCGAGATCCGGCCGCTGTCGCCCGGGATGGTGATGGTCGGCCGCGCGATGCCGGTGCAGGACGATCCGCCGGTGCCGCATGGCGGCCTCAGGCGCTTCGACGCCAAGCCCTTCGGCCTGCTGTTCGAGTCGATCGAGGCGCTGCGCCCCGGCGAGGTCTATATCGCCAGCGGCGGCCCGGTGGACGCGGCGCGCATCGGCGACCTGCTCAGCGCGCGCGTGAAGAAGATCGGCGCGGCCGGCGTGGTGCTCAACGCCCGCGTGCGCGACGCCAACGCGATCGGCGAGCTGGGGCTGCCGGTGTTCTCGCGCGGCACCTATGCCTACGGGCTGCAGGGGCGCCACAACGTGGTCGACTACCGCTGCTCGATCCAGGTCGGCCAGGTGCGGGTGCGCCCCGGCGACCTGCTGTTCGGCGACAACGACGGAGTCTGCGTGATCCCGCGCGAGGTCGAGCGCGAGGCGGTGACGCGCGCGCTGGCCAAGAACCGCCTGGAGCGCAAGGTGCGCGAGGCGGTGGGCGCCGGGCGCAGCGTGGTGGATGCCTTCAACGAATACAGCGTGATGTGAGGAGACGGCCCGTGAGCCAAACCAGCAAGCAGGCAGGCATGATCTGGAAGAACGGCGAGATGCTGCCGTGGGAGCGCGCGCAGGTGCACGTGATGAGCCATGCGCTGCATTACGGCACCAGCGTGTTCGAGGGGATCCGCGCCTACGCGATCGGCGACAAGGCGGCGATCCTGTGCGGCCGCGAGCATTACGAGCGGCTGCTGTTCAGCTGCAAGGTGGCGCGCATTCCCTCGCCGCTGACGGTCGAGCAGTGGATGGCGGTGAGCGCCGATACGCTGCGCGCCAACGGGCTGCGCAGCGCCTATCTGCGCCCGCTGGTGTATCGCGGCGCGGGGCCCTCGCTCGGGCTCGACGCGCGCCAGCACCCGGCCGAGGCGCTGCTGGCCGCCACGCCCTGGGGCGCCTACCTGGGCGAGGAAGCGCTCACGCTGGGCGTCGACGTGCAGGTCAGCAGCTGGCGCCGCAACGGCCCCGGCGCGGCCAGCACCATGGCCAAGATCGGCGGCCAGTACATCAACGGCCAGGCGATCGTGATGGAGGCGCGCGAGAACGGCATGAGCGAGGGCATCGCGCTCGACGGCAACGGCTTCGTCAGCGAGGGCAGCGGCGAGAACGTATTCCTGGTGCATCGCGGCGAGATCTTCACGCCCTCGGTGGGCAGCAGCATCCTGAGCGGGATCACGCGGCAGTGCGTGATGCGCATCGCGCGCGACCTCGGCTACACCGTCACCGAAACCAGCATTCCGCGAGAGATGCTCTACCTGGCCGACGAGATCTTCTTCACCGGCACCGCCGTCGAGATCTGCCCGGTGCGTTCGGTCGATCGCATGCCGGTGGGCAACGGCGTGCGCGGGCCGGTGACGCGCGCGATCCAGGACCGCTACTTCGGCATCGTGCGCGGCACACATGCGGACAAGTGGAACTGGCTTACCACCGTGCCGGTGCCGCTGGCCGGCGAGGCCGCCGACCAGCCGGCGCGTGCCGGGGCGGCCTCATGAGCGCGCCGCGCGAGACGCCCTGGCTGATCCCCCAGCCGGCGCCGAACGGCCGGCCGGCGCGCTTGCGGCTGTTCTGCTTCCACTACGCGGGCGCCACGGCCTCGATCTTCCGCAACTGGCGCGAGGGCTTGCCGGATTGGATCGAGCCGGTGGCGGTGCAACTGCCGGGCCGCGAATACCGGCTCGCCGAGCCGCTGGTGGAGGACGCGCAGCCGATCGCCGCCGCGCTGGCCGAGGAGATCGATAGCTGGCTCGACCTGCCGTTCGCCTTCTTCGGCCACAGCATGGGCGCGCTGATCGCCTTCGACCTGGCGCGGCTGCTGCGCGAGCGCGGCCGCGGCGAGCCGGCGCTGTTCGTCGCCTCGGGCCGCAACGCGCCGCGTTTCCGCTGGCGCGACGCCGGCATCCAGGCTCTGCCCGACGAGCCCTTCATCGCGGCGGTGCGCGACTACAACGGCACGCCCGACGCGCTGATCGACGAGCCGTCGATGCGCGATCTGTGGCTGCCCCGGCTGCGCGCCGACCTGACCATCTCGGCCTGCTATCGCTACACGGATGCGCCGCCGCTGGCCTGCCCGCTGCTGGTGCTGCACGGCACCGACGACGGCCTGGTCAGCGACGAGGGGCTGGCCGGCTGGCGCGAGGAGAGCCGCGGGCCGATCCGCTACGTGCGTTATCCCGGCAATCACTTTTTCCTGCACAGCGACGAGGCGTGCGTGCTGGCCGAGCTCGGCCGCGCGCTGGCCGAGGTGGTGCCGTCCGGATCGCACGGATCGTCGGCATCGCCCGCGCGGGTTGCACAAACCATGGAGGAGAACGGCAGATGAAGCAGCGAACCCCACGCACCCGCGTCGCCATCCTCGGCTCGGGCAGCATCGGCATCGACCTGATGTTCAAGGTGAAGGCGTGCGAGCAGTTCGAGCTGGCCTGGGTGGTCGGCCGCAACGCCGACAGCGACGGCCTGCGCCTGGCGCGCGAATGCGGCGTCGCCACCTCGAGCGACGGGCTCGATTTCATGAAGGACCAGGTCGACGGCTACGACCTGGTGTTCGACGCCACCTCGGCCGCGGCCCACACGATCCACAACCGCTTCTTCGCCGAGGCCGGCAAGTTCGCGATCGACCTCACGCCGGCCAAGCTCGGGCGGCTCTGCGTGCCCTGCATCAACCTGCCCGACACGCAGGCGGTGCAGAACGTCAACCTGATCACCTGCGGCGGGCAGGCCAGCCTGCCGCTGGCCTGGGCGCTGCGCCAGGCGGTCGATTCGATCGACTACCTGGAGGTGGTGTCGGCGATCGCCTCGCGCAGCGCCGGCATGGCGACCCGCGAGAACATCAGCGAGTACCAGGCCACCACCGAGTACGCGCTGGCGAAGTTCAGCGGCGCCAAGCGCACCAAGGCGATCCTCAACATCAACCCGGCCGAGCCCGGCATCCGCATGCAGACCACGCTCTATGCGCAGGCGCGCTACCGGGATTTCGAGCGGGTGCGCGAGCGCGTCGAGGCGATGGCGGCCCGGGTGCGCGAGTACGTGCCGGGCTACCAGCTGGTGGTGGCGCCGCTCGAGAGCCAGGGGCGCATCACCATGAGCCTGACCGTGCGCGGGCGCGGCGACTACCTGCCCGAATACGCCGGCAATCTCGACATCATCAACTGCGCGGCGCTTGCGGTGGCCACGCATCGGCATGCAACCCTCAGCACGGGAGTCCCATCATGAACCTGATCAGCGACGCCACCCTGCGCGACGGCAATCACGCGATCCGCCACCAGCTCGGCCGCGAGCAGATCGCCGACTACGCGCGCGCGGCCAACGCGGCCGGCATCGACATCGTCGAGGTCGGCCACGGCAACGGGCTGGGCGGTTCGTCCTGCCTGCTCGGCCAGACCCCGATCGACGATGCCCTGATGCTGGAGACGGCGCGCGCGGCGCTCACCACCAGCTGGCTCGGCGTGCATTTCATCCCGGGGCTGGGCAAGGCCACCGACATCGAGCTGGCGATCGAGGCCGGCGTGGACGTGGTGCGGGTGGCCACCCACTGCACCGAGGCCAATGTCGCGCGGCGCTTCATCGAGCAGACGCGGCGCGCGGGGCGGGTGGCCTACGGCGTGCTGATGATGTCGCACATGGCGCCGCCCGAGGTGCTGCTGGCCCAGGCGCGGCTGATGCAGGACTACGGCGCGCAGGCGGTGATCCTGATGGACAGCGCCGGTTATTCGACGCCGAACCTGGTGCGCGAGAAGGTGCGCCTGCTGGTGGAGGCGCTGCGCATCGACGTGGGCTTCCACGCCCACAACAACCTCGGCCTGGCGGTGGCCAACAGCCTGGTGGCGCTGGAGCAGGGCGCGCGCATCGTCGACGCCTGCGTGAAGGGCTTCGGCGCCGGCGCCGGCAATACCCAGCTGGAGACGCTGGTGGCCGCGATGGAGCGCGAGGGGCATGCCGCGAACACCAGCTTCGAGCGCGTGACGGCGCTGGCGCGCGAGAGCGAGGCCTTCCTGAGCCCGAAGACGCCGCATATCGCCGCCGCCAACATCGCCAGCGGCTTGTACGGGCTGTTCTCCGGCTACGTGCCGCATATCCAGAAGGCCGCGCTCGAATTCGGCGTGAACGAGTTCGAGCTGTACCGGCGGCTGGCCGAGCGGCGGCTGGTGGCGGGGCAGGAGGACATCATCACCGAGGAGGCGAGCCGGCTGGCGCGCTCGCCGGAGGCAGGCGGAGCGAGTGGGGCAGGTGGCGGGGCGGCGGCCGGCGAGGCGGCAGCAGCGACAGCGAGCGGGGCCGCCGGCGCAGCCGGCGCCGGCCCGGCCGCCCGGCGCCGCGAGACGGCCGGCGAGCTGTCGGCCTGAGCCGCGCGAGCGCCGCGCATCGATACAAGACGAACAGCATGGAGACAAGCACATGACAGGACTGAACCCGCAAGGCCAGGGCCATTGGGAGGGCATCGAGCGCGAGGTGCTGACGCCCGACATCGAGCGGCAGGTGGTGAACGGCGACGCGCTGATGATGGCCCGGCTGTTCCTGAAGAAGGGCGCCTTCGTGGCCACCCATTCGCATCCGAACGAGCAGTTCACGCTGATCCTCTCGGGGCGCCTGCTGTTCCGCTACGGCGAGCGGCTCGAACACGAGGCCGAGGTCGGCCCCGGCGGCATCCTGCACCTGCCGGCCAACCTGCCCCACAACGCGTTGTGCCTGGAGGATGCCGTCGATCTCGACATCTTCACGCCGCCGCGCGCCGACTGGCTGGAGCCCGACGGCAACCGCTACTTCGCCGGCGCCCGGGCCTGAGCCTCGCGCCCCGCGGCGAACCCGAACGAACCTGAGAGAGAACACAAGGAGAGACATCGTGCTGCTCGAAGCCGCGCTGATGAAGATGGTGATGTACGTGTCCCTGGTGCTGGTGGTGCCGGGGCCGACCAATACGCTGTTGCTGTCCTCGGGGCTGAAGGTGGGCCTGCGCGGAACCTGGCCGCTGGTGATCGCCGAGGCGCTCGGCTATACCGTGGCGATCTCGGTGTGGGGCTTCTTCCTCTGCACCTTCGCGGCCACCCGCCCCTGGCTCTACGACGCGGTGAAGCTGGCCAGCTCGGCCTACATCTTCTTCCTGGCCGTGAAGATGTGGACCCGCAGCCGCGTGATGGAGGACCTGTCGATCCGCCCGATCAGCTTCCGCGACCAGTTCGTGGCCACGCTGATGAACCCCAAGGCGCTGCTGTTCGCCAGCACGCTGTTCCCGATCGAGGCCTTCCGTTCCTCGCAGGTCTACTTCACCGCGTTCGCGCTGTTCCTGGTGGTGCTGGCGCCGATCGGCCTGGGCTGGTCCTGCCTGGGCGGGCTGATCACCTCGCGGCGCGCCTGGGCCGAGCGCACCTCCACCCTGCTGCGCGGCGCCTCGCTGGTGCTGCTGATGTTCTCGGGGACGCTGATGTACTCGATCCTCAAGAGCTGAGCCCGACGAACCGACACGACAAGGAGAGATGATGGCAAGCCCCTGGATGGATGACACGGCGCTGGCCGCGCGTGCGAGACGCGCGGCGGCGGGTGGCGAGGCGAAGGCCGCCGTCGAGGCCGCGGTTGCGGCTCGTGACGTCGATCGCGATGCCGCCGCCGGCCGCGAACTCGCGCAGCAGTTCCGCCACGCGATGCGGCGGCTGACGGCCTCGGTGGCGATCGTGGCGACGCGCGAACACGGTTCGCGCTACGGCATGACGGCCACCGCGCTCAGCGCGCTGTGCACCGAGCCGCCCTCGATCGTGGTCTGCATCAACCGCAATGCGAGCCTGTACCTGCCGCTGTCGCGCACGCGGCGCTTCGCGGTCAGCCTGCTGAACGCCGGACAGCACGAACTGGTGGCGCCGTTCAGCGGCAAGCTCGAGCACGCGGCGCGCTTCGGCTTCGGCGACTGGCGCGAGGCGCGCGGGCTGCCGGTGCTGGCCGGCGCGCAAGCCACCTTGCTGTGTCGCGTCGATGCGCTGCACGCCTATGGCAGCCACGACCTGGTGATCGGGCGCGTCGAGGCGGTGACGGCCGCGCAGGCGGTGGCGCCGCTGCTCTGGCAGGACGGCGCACCGGCCGCCGCGCGGGCGATCGGCGCATGAGCGGCGGCGCGCGCGGGTTCGGGCTGGGGCGCGAGGCGGCGGCCAGGCGGCGTGGCGGGCGTTGGTCGTCGCGTCGGCATCTCGATCGCGTCGACGTGCCCGTCGAGGCGAGCTCGCCGACGCGCCGATATGCCGGCGGCATCGAACGCTTCTCGCTCGCCGCCGATCGATCCCGGCCCGTGCCGCTGCCCGACAACGAAGCCCATATCTGGATCGCGCGCGTCGCCGCCTGCGATACACCGCGCCGCAGAGCGCGCTACCTCGCATTGCTCGACGCGGCCGAGGCCGAGCGCCACGCGCGGCTCGCCACCGACGCGCTGCGCTTCGAATACCTGCTCACGCGCGCGCTGTGCCGCTCGGTGCTGTCGGCCTACCAACCCGCCGTCGCGTCCGCCGCCTGGCGCTTTCGCACGGGCGAGCACGGCCGCCCCGAACTGGCCGGCACGGACGAGTCGCCGCTGCGTTTCAACCTGTCGAACGCGGGCGGGGTGGTGGCCTGCGTGATCACGCGCCGCGTCGATGCCGGCATCGACATCGAGGACAGCCATCGTCGCGTGGATATCGACGGCATCGCCGCTGCCTTCTTCACGCGCGACGAACGACGCGCCCTGCGCGCGTTGCCGCCGCCGCTGCGCCGCGAGCGTTTCTTCGCGCTCTGGACGCTCAAGGAGGCGTATCTGAAGGCGCGCGGCGTCGGCCTGTCGGCGCCGCTCGACGCTTGTTCCTTCAGCTTGCCGCGCCACGCGCGCGGCACCTCGCGCCCGCGCTTCGCGACAGCAACCGGCGATACCGCGCGCGACTGGCAATTCGAAGGCTTCGCACTCGACTCGCGCTACCGGCTCGCGCTCGGGCTGCGCCGCGGCCCGGCGCCGCCGATGCGGCTGCGCTGGCGCGAGTGCGTGCCCGAGCCGCGCCGCTGAATCGATCACCCGCGCCCGCCGGCTCCGCGCCGGTCGCGCGCGGCCCATTCCCATCCCGCGAGGAAGCATGGCCATGCAGAACCAACGCAAGATCAATTTCGGCGTCCTGATCCAGGGGCCCGGCGCCAACATGAACGCCTGGAAGCACCCGAGCGTGCCGCCCGATGCCAGCGTCAACTTCGATTTCTACGTCGATCGCGCGCGCCGCGCCGAAGCCGCCGGCATCGCCTTCGCCTTCATCGCCGACGGCCTGTTCATCACCGAGAAATCGGCGCCGCATTTCCTGAACCGCTTCGAGCCGATCGCGCTGCTCTCGGCGCTGGCCGCGCTGACCACGAAGATCGGCCTGGTCGGCACGGTGTCCTCGCCCTACAGCGAGCCCTACAACGTGGCGCGCCAGTTCGCCTCGCTGGACCTGATCAGCCGCGGCCGCGCCGGCTGGAACGTGGTGACCTCCTCGCTGGAGGGCACCGCGCGCAACTACGGCCGCGCGCATCCCGACCACGCCGAGCGCTACGAGATCGCCGCCGAGCATCTCGACGTGGTGCAAGGCCTGTGGGACAGCTGGGACGACGACGCGCTGATCCGCGATCGCGCCAGCGGCCGTTTCTTCGACCCGGCCAAGCTGCATCGGCTCGATCATCGCGGGCGCCATTACACGGTCGACGGCCCGCTCAACATCCGCCGCTCGCAGCAGGGCCAGCCGGTGATCTTCCAGGCCGGTTCCTCGGGCGACGGCGTGGCCTTCGCGGGCCGCTACGCCGACGCGGTGTTCTCCAACGGCGGCAGCTTCGAGGACGCGCGCAACTTCTATCGACGCGTCAAGGCGGCCGCGGCGGCGGCCGGGCGCGATCCGGACCACGTCAAGGTGTTTCCCGGCATCGGCCCGATCGTCGGCGCGAGCCAGGCCGAGGCCGACGACAAGTATCGCCAGGTGCGGGACCTTCTCTCGCCGCAGGAGGCGCTGGCCTATCTCGGTCACTTCTTCCAGCAGCACGACTTCAGCGTCTATCCGCTCGACGGGCCGTTCCCCGAGATCGGCGAACTGGGCAACGACGGCTTCCGCTCCACCACCGACAACATCAAGAAGCTCGCGCGCGAGCGCGGCCTGACGCTGCGCGAGGTGGCCTACGAGGTGGCCACGCGGCGCTCCAACATCGGCACCTCGGAAGCCTTCATCGGCACGCCGGGCCAGGTGGCCGACGAGATGATCCGCTGGGTGGAGGAGGGCGCCGCCGACGGCTTCATGCTGGGGCTGCCGGTGGTCGGCTTCGGGCTCGACGACATGATCCGCCACGTGCTGCCGGTGCTGACCGAGCGCGGGTATTTCGACCCGCTGCTGCGCGGGCGCACGCTGCGCGACCACCTCGGCCTGCCGTATCGCGAGAGCCGCCACGCGGCGGCCGCACAGGTGGCGGCGATTTAGATACACTGGGCGGCGCGCGCGGCCGATCGCCGCCGCCCGAGCGGGGAGGCAAAGCGGGGACACACCGGGCCGTACCCGGGGCAACCCGCCCGCGCTCGACCGTTCGACCGCTTGCCCGCCGTTCCCCGCCATCACCACCTGAGCGCCGCCACGAGCGGCGCGCATGATACGGAGACATTCCATGAAAGTCGGATTCATCGGCATCGGCGTGATGGGACAGCCGATGGCGCTCAACCTCGCCCGCGCCGGCATCGAACTCGTGATCTGGAACCGCTCGCCCGAGCGCTGCGCGCCCTTGCGCGAAGCCGGCGCGCAGGTGGCCGACACGCTCGACGAGGTGTATCGGCAGGCGCGCATCGTGATCCTGATGATGGCCACCGACGAGGCGCTCGATGCCGTGCTCGGCCGCGGCACGCCGGCCTTCGCCGCGCGCGTGGCCGATCACCTGATCGTGCACATGGGCACCGTGTCCGCCGAGTATTCGCGCGGGCTCGATGCCGATATCCGCGCCGCCGGCGGCCGTTACGTGGAAGCGCCCGTGTCGGGCTCGCGCAAGCCGGCCGAGGCGGGCCAGCTGGTGGCGATGCTGGCCGGCGAGCCGGCCGACGTGGAGGAAGTGCGGCCGCTGCTCAAGCCGATGTGCCACGAGTCGGTGGTGTGCGGGCCGGTGCCGACGGGCCTGCTGATGAAGCTCTCGGTCAATACCTTCCTGATCCCGATGGTCACCGCGGTGGCCGAGGCCTCGCACCTGGCGCGCCGCTACGGGCTCGACATGCAGCAGTTCCAGAAGGTGCTCGACGCGGGCCCGATGGCCAGCGCGGTGTCGCGCGTGAAGATCGACAAGCTGGTGAGGGAGGATTTCGAGGTGCAGGCCTCGATCGCCGACGTGCTGAAGAACAACCGGCTGGCCGCCGAGGCCGCGCGCAACGCGAACCTGGCCTCGCCGCTGCTCGATACCTGCTTCGAGCTCTATACCGAGACGCTGAAGCTCGGGCACGGCGGCGAGGACATGGCCGCCGTGGTGCGCGCGATCGAGGCGCGCACGGACAAGCGGCAGGGCTGAGTCGGGAGGCGGCGCCGGCTGTCCATGAGCCGCCGGCGGGGGGCGGCTTCGCGGGGTGAGCGCTGTCGCCGCCGAGCCGTGGCGTGGCGGCGCTCAGCGCGCCGCGCCGCCGGCCGTCTCGCTTTCGCGCCAGGCCGCGTCGAACGCGGCCATGTCGGTCCACACCGGAATCTCAGGCGGGAACGGGTTCTCCTCGCCGGGCGCGACGATGCCCGCGAAGGGCATGCCCAGCTCGCGCGCCGCGTCGTATTCCGTGAACGAATCGCCGATCGCCAGCACTTGATCGCTGGTCCAGTCGCCATGGCGCAGCACCTTGGCGAAGGCCACCGGCTTGGTGGTCGGCGAGCCGGTGATGGTCTGGAAGTAGCGCGCGAAATCGCGTTCGCGCGTGATGCGTTGCAGGTCGTCGTCGGTGGTGCCCGAGATCAGGTGCAGCGACAGCCGTGCCTGCATCCGCTCCAGGAAGGCGCGCGCGCCGGGCAGCTCGGGGCAGTCGCCGATGCGCGCCATCAGCAGCTCACTGTAGCGGCGCGCCCGCGCCTCCACCACCGCCGGATCCGGCTCGCGATTGAAGATCGCGCGCTCGTAGTAGGCCATCTTCGCGACGCGACCGACGCCGCCGTGATGCGTCAGGTGCGCCAGCATCTCGGCCTTCTGCGCCTCGCTGATCGGCTCGTCGTAGCACTCGAAGAACAGGTGGACCTTCATCCACACCGAATCGAGGATCACGCCATCGAAATCGAAGGCGATCGCGCGGATCGTGTCGAACGGGATCGGGGTAGACATCGGCGGGCTCCGGAAACGAGAAAGTCAAATGCGGGTGGGACGGGGGGGCTGCACGGCGCGTGGCGCCGGCAAGGCGGGACAGCGGGGAAGGACGGCGCGGCAGCCCGGCTTTCAGGCTCCCGACAGGGTCATGGTCTCGAGCTGGCGCACGATCTCGTCGCGCAGCCCGCTCGGCAGGTTCTGGTAGCCGAGCAGCTCCGAGATCCACAGCCCGTCGGCGGCGAGCCGGCAGATCATCAGCCGCGCGGCCTGCTCGAGCGGCAGCGGATCGGGCCGCGCGATCTCGCGCATCGGCTGGGCCCAGCGCTCGCGCGCCTCGGGATCGGTCATCATCGACGAGACCAGCACGCGCAGCAGGTTGGTGCTGGCGGCCGGCGAGGTTTCGTTCATCGCCGCGTGCAGGTAGGCGCGCGCGTTCGCGCCCGGCGGATGCGGATCGCTCGCGAGGTGCGCCTGCATGGTCTGCTCGAAGCGCTCCAGGGTCTGGCCGAACAGCGCGTCGAACAGCGCCTGCTTGCTGCGGAAATGGTATTGCAGCCCGCCCTTGCTGACGCCGGCCCGCTCGGCCACCGCGTCGAGCGTGACGGCCTGCACCCCCAGCTCGGTGGCGATCTCGGCGGCGGCCTGCAGCAGTTGCGCGCGCACGTGCGCCGGGGCTTTCTTGCGGCGGTTGCTGCGCGCGTCGTCGCCGGCGGCTGCGCGCGGGTCGGCGGCGGAGGCTGCGTTGGCGGAAGCGGCGGGGCTGGAGGCGGAAGCCGGGGCGAAGGCGGCGTCGTCGGACGCGGCGGCGGATGCAGGACCCGGCGCTGGCGAGGAGGAGGCGGGCGCGGCGGCGCGGCTGTCGGGCGGCGTGCCGGGCGCGGAAGGCCGGATGGGATTCATCCGCGCATCTTAGCATCGTCGTTCCCATCCAAACAATCCGGCCGGATGGTATGATCCGGCCGATGAAAAATTCCGATCTTCCCCTTCCATCGATGCTCGATGCCGCGATCCTGCGCGGCCGGGATGCGCTCGCGCAGCGCCAGAATGCCGACGGTAGCTGGTGCTTCGAGCTCGAATCCGACGCCACGATCACCGCCGAATACATCCTGATGATGCACTTCATGGGGAAGATCGACGATGCGCGCCAGGCCCGCATGGCGCGCTACCTGCGCGAGATCCAGCGGCTGGCCACGCACGGCGGCTGGGACCTGTACGTGGACGGCGCGCCCGACGTGTCGGCCAGCGTCAAGGCCTATTTCGCGCTGAAGGCGGCCGGCGACAGCGAGCACGCGCCGCACATGGCGCGTGCTCGCGACACCATCCTGCGCCTGGGCGGCGCCGCCAAATGCAATGTGTTCACGCGCATCCTGCTGGCCACCTTCGGCCAGGTGCCGTGGCGCGCCACGCCCTTCATGCCGATCGAATTCGTGCTGTTCCCGAAGTGGGTGCCGATCTCGATGTACAAGGTCGCCTACTGGGCGCGCACGACCATGGTGCCGCTGCTGGTGCTCTGCTCGCTGAAGGCGCGCGCGAAGAACCCGCGCGGCATCGCGATCCGCGAGCTGTTCGTGACCGCGCCCGAGGACGAGCGCAACTACTTCGCGCGAGGTGGTTTCGTGCGCAACCTGTTCCTCGGCATCGACCGCACGCTGCGCCCGCTCGACGCGCTGATCCCGAAGGCGCTGCGCCGCCGCGCGATCCGCCATGCCGAAGCCTGGTGCGCCGAGCGCATGAACGGCGAGGACGGCATGGGCGGCATCTTCCCGCCGATCGTCTACAGCTACCAGATGATGGACGTGCTCGGCTACGCCGAGGATCACCCGCTGCGCCGCGATTGCGAGGACGCGCTGGAGAAGCTGCTGGTCGAGCGGCCCGACGGCAGCATGTACTGCCAGCCCTGCCTGTCGCCGGTCTGGGACACGGCCTGGGCCACCATGGCGCTCGAGCAGGCGCGCGCGGTGCCCGACACGCGCGATCGGCCGGCCGTCTCCGAGGCGGACTTGCAGGCCGGCATCACGCGTGCCTACGACTGGATGGCCGGCAAGCAGGTGACCGAGCTCAAGGGCGACTGGATCGAGAACGCGCCGGCCGAGACGCCGGCGGGCGGCTGGGCCTTCCAGTACGAGAACCCCTATTACCCCGACATCGACGACAGCGCCGTGGTGGCCGCGATGCTGCACCAGCGCGGCCGCGCGATGGCGCGCCTGACCGGCACCGATCCCTATGCCGAGGTGGTCACGCGGGGCTTGGACTGGATTCGCGGGCTGCAGTCGCGCAACGGCGGCTTCGGCGCCTTCGATGCCGATTGCGATCGCCTCTACCTGAACCTGATCCCCTTCGCCGATCACGGCGCGCTGCTCGACCCGCCCACCGAGGACGTCTCGGGCCGCGTGCTGCTGTGCTTCGGCGTGACCGGCCGCGCCGAGGACCGGCCGGCGCTGGCGCGCGCGATCGACTACGTGAAGCGCACCCAGCGCGAGGACGGCAGCTGGTGGGGCCGCTGGGGCACCAACTACATCTACGGCACCTGGAGCGTGCTGGCCGGGCTCGCGCTGGCCGGCGAGGATCGCTCGCAGCCCTACATCGCGCGCGCGATCGACTGGCTGCGCGCGCGCCAGAACGCCGACGGCGGCTGGGGCGAGACCAACGACAGCTATGTCGACCCGGCGCTGGCCGGCACCAACGGCGGCGAGAGCGCCTCCAATTTCACGGCCTGGGCGCTGCTGGCGCAGATGGCCTTCGGCGACTGGCAATCGGAATCGGTGCAGCGCGGGATACGCTACCTGCTGTCGGTGCAGCAGGGCGACGGCTTCTGGTGGCACCGCTCGCACAATGCGCCGGGTTTCCCGCGCATCTATTACCTCAAGTACCACGGCTATACCGCCTACTTCCCGCTGTGGGCGCTGGCGCGTTACCGGCGCCTGTCGCAGGCGCGCGTGGCGGCCAGCGATGCGCCTGCCGCTGCTGCCGCCGCGGCGGCGCTGCATTGAGCCGGCCTTAGGCGGCACAGCGCCTCGAAATGAAAATCGGGCATCCAGTTCAGGCTGGATGCCCGATTTTCATTTGGGCTGCGAACGATGGCGCGAGAGTGCCGCGAGCCTCAGCTCGATGCCGGGCGCGTGGCCGGTTTCACCGGCACCGCGCAGGGCCGGTAGCGCGGCTTGGTGCTGGCCACCGCCACGCAGGCCGTGACGCCCGAGGCGGGGCCGGCGCGATGGCCCGTCACCTGCACGGTGCCGTCCAGGCGGTTCCAGTGCAGCTCCGGCTTCGGATCGCCGGCGAAGGTGACGCTGCCCACGCCGACATCGCCGTCCACCGCCAACGTGCCCTGCCATGACTGCAGCGCGTGGGCCTCGTCGTAGTCGGCCGACATCGAATCGACGTCGAAGGAGAAGCCCTTGGCGCGCTCGACCTGCGAGAACGTGCCGTGATACCAGAGCAGCGACCAGCCGCGCGAATCGGCGGCGCGCGTGACCACCGTGGCGGGCGGCCAGGCGATGTCGCCGATCGTCACCGTCTTCGCGAGGCGGCACTGGATCAGGTGCGGGGTGGGCGCATGCGCGTCGCCGATGTCGATGCGCGTGCCGATGTCGGTGACGGCCGCGCAGGGCCAGCCGTCGATGCTCTGCTCATAGGCCAGCGCGACATCGAAGGTGCTGTCGTCGTCGCTGTCGCGATGCTCGATGCCGCGGATCGACAGCGTGCCGAGCGCGACCGGCTGGTCGCTGCTGATCGCGCTGGGCTGCGAGGCCTCCCCGTGATCGTCGACCGGCGCGTACTGCACGTGGCTGCCGGCGGGGAAGGTCGCGCCGCCCATCGGCACCGGCGCCTCGGCCGTGCGCGTGGTGGCCGAGCCCTGCGGGGTGAGGCCGCGCGGCTCGGTCATCATGAACCAGCCGAAGGTGACGGCGAGCCAGAGGAAGGGCGCGGCCAGGAACAGGCCGCTGGCCAGATAGCGCGTGCGCGGCCGCACGCGCCGCAGCATCGTGAACAGGAATAGCGTCAACAGCACCCAGCCTGCCGCCAGCGCGACGATCGCGATCATGCCGACGCCGCCCAGTTCGCCGGCTTCGGCACGACAGAGCAGCGGCGTGGCGCCGGTCGCGAGCGCGACGGCCGCGCGCGCGGCATGGCGCCGGAAGGCGCGACGCGGGATGGCGTGGGCCGGATTCGATCTGCTCAGGTTCGTGCTGGATACCGCTTCGGACAGCTTGGAATGGGTCGTCGATGTCGTATCGATCTTTGTCATCGGTGTTCCGGAATGGCCTGTTACGTCGCCACGATACACGAGCAGGGCGCCGGCATATACGTGAGGCGGGCCCGCGATTCGCATGCGAAGCGGCCGGCGCCGCCGCGACGGCCCGCGTAAACGATACCGACCGCGGCGATTGTTGCGGCCCGCGATTCGCTGTCCCGCCTGAAGTTGGCGAATCGCGCGAATTAGCGGGAAATTCACGCATCACGGGCGTGAATCGGCGCGCGGGCACGAGTGTGTTACTGAAAATTACCCGTGGCCCTGTTGCGGTATGAAATCCCGCCATCTGTGCAGGTCGGCGAGAAATCTTCGCGAGCGGCGGGCCGTTTGTCCCGGTATCGCGGGTCAGGCGGCGAGCCAGTCGCGCAAGGCCGCGTTGACCGCCTCGGGACGTTCGAGCGGCGAGGTATGGCCGCACTCGGGCACGATCACGAGCTTCGCGCCGGGAATCGCCTCGGCCATCTCGCGCGCGAACTCGGGCGGCGTGACGGGATCGCTGTCGCCCACCAGCACCAGGCTCGGCACCGCGATCGAAGACAGCTCGCGTCGCGAGTCGGGCCGGCCGATCACGGCCGCGGTCTGGCGCGCGAAGGCCGCGCGCCCGATGTCGGCGGCCATGCGCCGCTTGGTGGCCGCGAACACCGGATCGCGGCGCAGCGAGACATGGGCGGTGTTGAGCGTGGCGTTGGCCAGCACGGTGTCGTAATCGCCGTGCGTGGCCGCCTCCAGCAGCCCCCGGCGCATCTCGACCTGGATCGGCTGGTCGGCGCGCGCCGAGGTGCTGAGCAGCGCGAGGCGCGTCACGCGCTCGGGCGCGCGGCGCAGGATCTCGTGCGCCAGATAGCCGCCCATCGAGAAGCCGGCCAGGGCGAAGCGCGGCGGCGCGTTCGCCAGGATCGCGGCTGCCATCGCGGCGATGCTGTCGCCCTCCAGCGTCGAGGCGACCGTCACCGGGCCATATGGCCAGAGCGCGGGAATCTGCGGCGCGAACACCTCGGCCGTGCAGAGCAGGCCGGGGATGAGGACGATCGGGGTCATGCGGGGCTCCGGGGCGGGTTCGGGGAAGGGCGATTATCGCGCGCCCGGCTGCGCCGCGCCTTCCGATCGCGCCGGCAGGTTCATCGCCCCGACGAACAGCAGCGCGTACATCGCCGCCAGCATCGCGAAGCCCCAGGCGTAAGCGGGCGCATGCGCGAGCGCCGCGCTCGACGATAGCGCCGAGGTACCCGCCAGGCGCCACGCGACCAGGGTGGTGCAGAGCGTGGTCAGCACCGGGCCGCCCAGCCGCTGCACGATGTTGAGCGCGGTGGTGGCCATCGGCAGCGATTCGCGCGGCACGGCGGCATAGGCGGCCGTGATGGTCGGCACGCCGATCGCGCTCTGCCCCATCCCGCGCAGGAACTGCGTGACCAGCAGCAGGCCGAGCTGGAAGCCTTGCAGCGGCATCCAGATCATCGGCAGCGTGGCCGCCAGCGCGAGCAGCGCGCCGCTGGCCGAGACGCGGCGCAGCCCGAAGCGCGAGGTCAGCGCGCCCATCGCGGGATAGGTGACCAGCATGCCGAGCCCCGTCGGCGCGAGCAGCCAGCCCATCTCGCCCGGCGTGCGGCCGACGCCGTCGATCAGGTAGAGCGGCACCAGCATCTGGCCGACGAACAGCGCGCCGTTCCAGACGAATTGCGTGACGGACGCGGTGGCGAACACGCGTCGGCGGAACAGCGCGAGATCGATCAGGGCACGTTGGCCGATGCGCCGCGCGCGCCAGAGGAAACCAGCCAGCATCACGGCACCGGCCGCGATCGAGGCGATGCCTTCAGGGCGCGCCAGACGCTCGCAGCCGAACAGCAGCAGGGCCAGCGAGGGCGACAGCAGCGCGAAGCCGATCCAGTCGAGCCTTCGCGGTTCGGCGCCGCGCACGTCGGCGGGCAGGAAGCGCACCGCCAGCGCCAGGCCGAGCAGGCCGATCGGCAGGTTCATCAGGAACAGCCAGCGCCACGAGGCGTAGTCGAGCAGCGCGCCGGCCAGCACCGGCCCGACGATCGGCGCGAACAGCACCGGCACCGCCGTGTAGCCGACCACGCGCGCCATCTGCTTGCCGGCCACGCGCGCGATCGTCATCTGGGCCATCGGCGCGAGCAGGCCGCCGCTCACGCCCTGCAGCACGCGGAACGCGATCAGCGAGCCGGCCGACCAGGCCAGGCCGCACAAGGCGGAAGTGAGCGTGAAGGCCGCGAAGCAGCCGAGGTAGACGCGCTTGGCGCCGAGCCGGTCGACCAGCCAGCCGCTCAGCGGCAGGGCCAGCGTGAGCGCCAGCAGGTAGGCGCTGGTGACCCACTGGATGGTCGACAGGCTGGTGCGCATCACGCCGGCCAGGCTCGACAGCGAGACGTTGACGATGGTCGCGTCGAGCTGCGCGAGCAGGCCGCCCAGCATCGCCACCGCGCAGATCCGCCAGACCGAGGGATCCAGGGGTTCGGGCGGTTCGCGCCGCGCGGGCGAGGCGGCGGCGCGCGACGGCCTTGCCGTGTCGGCGGAGCCGCCGCCGGAAGCGCGATCAGGCACGACGGGCGTCGAGCAGGGCGACGATTTCCTGCGCGGTGGCGGTCTCGCCGAGGCGCGGGAAGATGCGTTCGAGGCTGTTGGCATGCGCCTCGGCCTTCAGGTCGGTCATCGCGTCGACGGCCAGCGTGACGTTGTAGCCGAGCGCATGCGCGACGCGCGCGGTCGATTCCACGCCGATGCTGGTGGCGATGCCGCACAGCACCACCTGGGTGACGCCGGCCTGCTTCAGTTGGGCGTCGAGATCGGTGCCGGTGAAGGCGCACCAGCTGCGCTTGGTGACCAGCAGGTCGTCGGGCTGCTGCTTCAGCTCGGGCAGCAGCTCGGCCCAGTCGGCCGGCAGCGCGCCGCCGCTGTGCGGCTGCTCGTTGCGGCCCGGCGCCATGCCGGTGACGTTGACCAGCACCACCGGCAGGTGGTGCGCGCGGAACGCATCGATCAGCTTGACCGACTGCTCGACCACGCCGGCCGGCGAGTGCGCGACGGGCAGCGCGACGATGCCCTTCTGCAGGTCGACGACGATCAGCGCGGTCTTGGAATCGAGGACGGTGGCGGTCATGGGGAAGCTCCTTCGGCCTGGGGCCGTTGACGGGGGCGAGCCGGTGGCTCGGTGGAACGACGCGGCGTGCATGCGCCGCGCCTCGGGGGATGCGTGGCGCGGTTATCGCGCCGTGTGCGGGGACGGCAGCGTCAGCGTTCGGCGAGCCTGCGCAGCAAGGGCGTGGCCGCGCGCAGCGCGCGGCGCTCCTCGTCGCTTAGCTGGCGCACCGCTTCCAGCAGCCAGGCGCGCTTGGCGCTGCGCCGCTGCTGCGAGACGGCCGCGCCGGCGGGCGTGAGCGCGATCAGCCACTGGCGGCCGTCGCTCGGATGCGGCTGGCGTTCGACCAGCCCCGCCTGTTCGAGTCCGACCACCAGCGCGCCCATCGACTGCGGCTTCATCGATTCGGCGCGCGCGAGATCGGCGGTGGTCAGCGCGCCATGGCGTTCGATGCGCGAGAGCACGCTGAGCTGGGACAGGTTGTAGTCGCTCGGGTCGACTTCGGAGCGCACGCGGCGCACCAATTGCCCGATCGCCAGCGTGAGGTCGGCAACGGTGGCTTCGAGCGAGCGTTCGGATTCGGCGGAGGTCGTCATGGGCGGTATCGTATAAAAAGGAAGGCAAACTTGCAAGGTGGGCTTCTAATATTTCATGGGGAAAGGTTTGTAGGGGGAATGAAGGGGAGGGGCGCGGGAGGCGGAGGTATGCGTGTCCGTGCTGTTTTCAGACAATGCGGATGAAAGTGCGTCTGCTGAGCATATTGCAGGATTTGATGCCGAAAAATAAACTCGGCGGCAGGCCTGTTCGGAAGATCGGTATTGAATTGAAATGTGCCGCGGGGAGTGTGATGAATGAAGCTTATATTCGGTATTGACCTGAAAGCTGCTTTTTTGACTTGTGGGTTGCTGCTGGCCTGGTCGGGAGCGTATGCCGCCGATTGTGACAATCCTCCTGGGGGACTTGGCTTGGATAGTGCTCAGGCAAGCTACGTATGCGCGGAAAAGATGCGGAAGTCGTCTGATGTGAAACTTAATCAAATATATAAAAAATTGTTGGGGGCAGTAAAAAGTGATCCGGACGCAGGGGTGGACGTAAGGGCAGAACTTATTTCCGCGCAGAAAGCTTGGATCGCCTTTCGAGACGCCGAGTGTGAGTTGAGCGTGAGTATCAGTGGAGGCGCTCAGCAATGGATCATGGTCAATCACTCCCGGTGCCTTGCTGAGCTGACGTACGAGAGAGTCAAGTCACTTCAGAATTATATGGATCAAGTTAAATAATTTTTTTGTAAATATTCGCTGACATCGCCGTGATCCAGTATGCGGCCTGCCCAAAGGGTATGAGGTGCTTTCTGCTATGTCGATCATATCTTCGGTAATTAAGCATTGCGTTATTGTTGTTGCTGTCTCTGGTGCGGTCAACGCCGTCGCGGACGAACAAGCACCAACCTCGGTTCGGCTGTCGAATGGACATGAAGTCCAGCAGGCTGAAGATGGGAAGCGACTGGTTGAAGTAGACATGGCCCATCACCGCACCATCACGATGAAGTTGCCTGCCGCGCTTCGTCGAACCGTGGCCTCGGCGTCGGGCATTGGATTTCCATCGGCGACCTCGAAGCTTGTCGACGGAAAAGAGTTCGTGTTGGTGGTCGTGAGTCAGTCATCGAGCAATCAGCCGATGGGTTTTTGCGGAGCTGGGGAGGAAAGCAGGTTGTATGTGCTGCAGGTCAACGATACGGCCGCAGACCCGAGATTTTCGATGCCGGTACAGAGCTGTTTGCACAGCGTGTCACTCTATACCGACGGCGACTATCGGTCACCGTGGCTTGCAATCGAGTGGATCGAGAACCCGCTCGGACTCAAGATTGCGTGGACCAATATCGACGATGCCGGTAATGCGACGCGCGAGTATCGGTATAACGGAAGCACGTTTATGCGGAGCAAGTAGCATCCACCGCTGGTGAGTCAGCGAAGCGATGGGGCTTCGAGCAAGCCCCGTCGGCAACGCTTGGCGCAGTTCGGATGGCCAGTGTTTGCCGTGCTTCGGTTGGTCGACTCAGCCGGCCGAAAGTCAATTTCCTGGCTGGCAGACGCCCCCGGAACAGCGAGCAAAGCCAATTACCCGAAGCCGGTAGAAAATCCCAAAACTGCAGCGCCAGCGACACACCCCGGCGCCCCACGGCCTCATCACAGCCCCTCAGCGATCCAGCTCGAGATAGTGACGGAAAATCCCTTCCTGATTGAACGCAATCCGCCGGTCCGATTCCAGATAACTCGCAATCGGCGGATGCGCGGCGACCCGATCACGAATCTCCACCAACCCCCCATACTTCTTCTCCGCCCGCGCCATCGCCTTCGGGAACGCGTAGCGCAATCCTTCGATCAACTGAAAGATCGACAGATCGACATAACTGACCTGCCCGCCCACCATGAAGCCGCCTTTATGCGGATTCTGCTCGCGCACACGCTCGAAATAACCGAGAAACTTCGGCAGGCGGTGACGGATGAAGTCTTCCGAGCGCATAGAGGCCTCGGCCTTCTGGTCCTCGTAGTAGAGGTTGGACGCGATCGGGTGATGCGTGTCGTGGATCTCGGTGACGAAGTCGGCCACCGTCAGTTGCAATTGATGTGCCCACAGGCGGCCGGCTTCGTCCTTCGGCGCGAGGTGCAGCTTGGGGCCGAGGAACAGCAGGATATTCGGGGTCTGGCCGATGATCTGCTCACCCGCCTTCAGGAAGGGCGGCGCGAACGGCGGCGTGGGCAGCTCGGCGTCGAGCAGTTCCATCATCGCCGACATGCCGTCGCCCTGGCGGCGGCCGTGCTGGCGGGCCACGTCGGTGTAGTCGGCCTCGGCGGCCTCGAGGGCCAGGCGGACGTATTCGCCCCGCCCCTGGATGCTGGGCCAGTAATAGAGTTCGTAATGCATCGTGTGCGTCTCCGTCGAGTGAGAACCTCGACAGTGTAGGGCGGGATGCGGATCGCCGTCGCGCTCGCGTGGCTGCATTTGCGCAGGACAACGTGACGATCCCGCCTCAGCGCCCCTTGATCGGCAGTTCGATCTCGAACACGGCACCGCCTTGCGCGGAGGTGCGGTACTGCACCCAGCCGCCGTGCGCCATCGCGATGGCGCGCACCACCGACAGCCCCAGCCCCGAGCCGCCCAACTGCCGCGAGCGCGAGGCGTCGGCGCGCGTGAAGGGCGCGAAGGCCTGCTTGGCGAATTCGGCGGCAAGGCCCGGCCCCGCATCCTCCACCGACAGCACCACCAGCTCGCCGGCCCGCGCCACGGCCACCCGCAGCGGCCCCGGCGTGGCGTAGCGACGGGCATTGTCGAGCAGGGCGATCAGGGCCTGGCGCACGCGCGCGCCGTCGCAGCGCGCCACCGCCGAGGCCAGCCGCAGCTCCAGCACGAAGCCGGCTTCCTCCAGCGCGGGCCGGATCGATTCCACCGCGCGGCGCGCTTCCTCGCCAAGATCGGCGCTCGCGCTTCGGAGTTCGAAATGTCCGCTGTCCTGCAGGGTCACGATGCGCAGGTCGTCGACCAGCCGCGAAAGCCCCTCGACATGCGAGAGCAGCCCGCGGATCAGCGCGTCGTCGGGCTTGAACACGCCGTCGGCGAGGCCCTGCAGGCGCCCTTGCAGGATCGTCAGCGGGGTGCGCAGCTCGTGCGCGATCGCGGCGTTCCATTGCGCCATGTCGGCCGCCATGGTCTGCAGCTTGCCGGCCATCGAGTTGAAGTCGTCCACCAGGTGGGCGGTCTCGCCGAGCGTGCGGTCGCCGGGGATGGCGCGCGCGGCCAGGTCGCCGGCCGCGATGGCGCGCGCGCTCTCGGCCAGGGAGTTGAGCGGCGCCAGGATGCGCCGCGCCAGGCGCAGCGCGATCACGATCGCGGCCACCAGCGCCACCAGCAGCGTGCCGGCAAAGATCAGGTAGTCGGGCGTGCGCGGCACCCAGGAATCCTCGGGCTGCTGCAGTTGCGGCAGGTAGGTGAACAGCAGGCCGTAGATCAGGTACGAGCCGACGAAGGCGATCAGGGTGGTGATCACCGACACCAGCCCCATCGACCAGACGATCTGGCGGCTGAGGCGCCGGCGCGGGTTCATGCGCCGCTCTCGAGCCGGTAGCCCACGCCGCGCACCACCGCCAGCAGCCCGCAGGCGCCGGCCTGTTCGAGCTTCTTGCGCAGGTTGCTGACGTGGCTGTCGACGGTGCGCTCCAGCGCGTCGCCGCCGGGCAGGCAGGCATCGACCAGCTCGCCGCGGCTGAACACGCGTTGCGGCGACTTCGCCATGTGCGCGAGCAGGCGGAACTCGGTCAGCGTCAGCGCCAGCGTGACGTCGCCCGCGTTCGCGGCGGCCCCGGCTTGCGCTGCGCCCGCGCCGAGCACGCGCGCCACGTAGCTCTCGGTGTCGATCTCGATGCGCCCGGCGCGGATCACCTGCGAGCGGCCCTGCGTGCCGGCGCGGCGCAGCACGGCCTGGGTGCGCGCCACCACCTCCACCGGATTGAAGGGCTTGACGATGTAGTCGTCGGCGCCGAAGCGCAGGCCCTGCAGGCGGTCGATGTCCTGGTCCATCGCGGTCAGCATGATCACCGGCGTGGCGCCGCGCCGGCGCAGCTCGGTCAGCACCGCCCAGCCGTCCAGGCCGGGCATCTTCACGTCGAGCAGCACCAGGTCGGGCTTGAGTACCGGATGGACGTCGAGCGCGGTCTGGCCGTCGGCCACCCGGTAGGTGCGAAAGCCCTCGCGCGTCAGGTAGGCATCGAGGATCTCGGCGATTTCGGGTTCGTCTTCGGCGATCAGGATCAGCGCGTTCATGGTGGTCGTGCGGGGGCAGGAAGCCATGGAAGGATGGCCGGCACATGATAGCGCGGGGCGTCGCGGCCTCGCGCGGGCGCGAGGCGCGGGTCCATCGAACCTCCATCGCTTCTCCACAAACGCTGAATCGTGGGGCCCGATGATCGGCAGTCTGGCGGCATCGCCTCCTTGCGCCCGACTGCGGCGCAGCCGGCGGCCAGCGTGGCCAGCCCGCCTCACCCACCGTGTCCCGATCATCATGAATCGCCTGCGTATCCTTTCTCTCGCCGCGCCCGCGCTGGCCCTGCTGCTGGGCGCCGCGGCCTGCCGCGACCGGCATCCCGCCGACGGCGCCGCCGCCGCGCCGGCCACCCCGGTCAGCGTGATCGCGCTGCACCGCCAGAGCGTGCCGCTCAGCACCGAGCTGGCGGGCCGCGTGGTGGCCTCGCTCGAATCCGAGGTGCGCCCGCAGATCTCGGGCGTGGTGCGCGAGCGCCTGTTCGTCGAGGGCAGCGACGTGCAGGCCGGCCAGCCGCTCTACCGGATCGATCCGGCGCCCTACCAGGCCGCCTACGACAGCGCGAAGGCCGCGCTGCAGCGCGCCGAGGCGGCCGTGCCGACGGCCCTGGCCCGCGCCGATCGCAACGCGATCCTGACGCGCGCCCAGGCGATGAGCAAGCAGGAGTACGAAACCTCGGTGGAGACGCTGGCGCAGGCGCGCGCGAGCGTGGCGGTGGAGCGCGCCGCGCTCGAGACGGCGCGCATCAACCTCGCCTACACGACGATCCGCGCGCCGATCTCGGGTCGCATCGACAAGTCCTCACTGACGCCGGGCGCGCTCGTCACCGAGAGCCAGGGCACCGCGCTGACCACCATCCGCCTGATCGACCCGATCAACGTGGACCTGACCGAATCCAGCGCGAACCTGCTGAACCTGCGCCAGGCGATCGACGCGGGCCGCGTGAGCCCCTCGGGCGGCAAGGTGCGGGTGCGCCTGCGGCTGGAGAACGGCGCGAGCTACCCGCTGGAAGGCACGCTGCAGTTCTCGGAATCGAGCGTCAACGCGGCCACCGGCACGGTCACGCTGCGCGCGGTGTTCCCGAACCCGCAGCGGCTGCTGCTGCCCGGCATGTACGCGCGCGCGGTGCTGGAGACCGGCGCGGTGCGCGACGCCTTCCTGGTGCCGCAGCGCGCGATCGGCCGCAATCCGCGCGGCGAGGCCACCGCGCTGTTCGTGCGCGACGGCAAGGTGGTCGAGCAGGTGCTGGAAGGCGCGCGCGAGCACGGCAACGACCTGATCGTCGAGCGTGGCGTGCATGACGGCGACCAGGTGATCGTCGAGGGCAGCCTGGCGGTGCGCGACGGCGACGCGGTGAAGGCCAGCCTGGTGGCGATCGACCCGGCCACGGGGCGCGTCACGGCGGTGGCGCAGGCCGAGACAGCGGGCATCAAGCCGGCGGTGGCCACGGTGCCGGCCGCCGCCGAGCCCGCCAGGCCCTTGCCGAGTCCGAGCGCGAGCCCCAGCGCGAACCCGGGCGAGAAGCCCGTGCCGCAGGCCGGCACGACAGCCCCGCCCGTCGCGCAGTCGCCGTCGGCGGCGCCGGCCGCCACGGCCTCGGCCGCCGACGAAAAGCTCTATCACCCGTTGCCCACGCGCCCGATGCTGACCCTGCTGCCGTCGCCGTTCCCTTACGCGATGGCGCGCGGCACCTCGGCCGTCGCCGTCAGCTGAGGCCGCATCGATGTCGGAATTCTTCATTCGCCGCCCGATCTTCGCCTGGGTGCTGGCGATCACGGTGATGCTGGGCGGGCTGCTCGCGCTGCGCACGCTGCCGGTGGCGCAGTACCCCGAGATCGCGCCCACCACCATCTCGATCTTCGCCACCTATCCCGGCGCCGATGCGCGCACGGTCGAGAACTCGGTCACGCGCGTGATCGAGCAGGGCATGACCGGGGTGGACAACCTGCAATACATGTCGGCCTCGTCGGAATCGACCGGGGAGGTGGAGATCCGCCTGACCTTCACCAACCGCGCCGACCCGGACGTCGCGCAGATGCAGGTGCAGAACAAGCTGCAACTGGTCACCTCGCAGTTGCCGACCATCGTGCAGACCTCGGGCCTGACCGTCACCAAGTCCTCGGCGAGCTTCCTGATGGTGGTGGGCTTCGCCTCGGCCGACGGCAAGCTCGATTCGGCCGACCTCGACGACTTCGTGGTCAGCGCGATGAACGACACCATCAAGCGCGTGCCGGGCGTGGGCAACACGCAGTTGTTCGGCGCCGCCTACGCGATGCGGATCTGGCTCGACCCCGCGAAGCTGCACCGCTACGCGCTGATGCCGGGCGACATCGAGGACGCGCTGCGCGCGCAGAACGCGCAGGTGGCGGCCGGCCAGCTCGGCGCGCAGCCGGCCGTGCCGGGCCAGCAGCTCAATGCCACCGTCACCGCGCAGAGCCGCCTGCAGACGCCGGCGCAGTTCGGCAACGTGATCGTCAAGAGCGGCGCGGATGGCGCGATCGTGCGGCTGCGCGACGTGGCGCGCATCGAGCTGGGCGCGGAAACCTACACCTACGAATCACGCTACAACGGCATGCCGGCCTCGGGCCTGGGCGTCAATCTCGCGCCCGGCGCCAACGCGATCGACACCGCGCGCGCCGTGAAGGCCGCCATCGCCTCGCTCGCGGGCACCATGCCCAAGGGCGTGCAGGTGTTCTATCCCTACGACACCACGCCCTTCGTCACGCTGTCGATCGAGGAGGTCGTCAAGACCCTGATCGAGGCCGTGGTGCTGGTGTTCATCGTGATGTTCGTGTTCCTGCAGAGCGTGCGCGCCACGCTGATCCCGGCGCTGGCGATCCCGGTGGTGCTGCTCGGCACGCTCGGCGTGCTGGCGCTGGCCGGCTACTCGATCAACACGCTCACCATGTTCGCGATGGTGCTGGCGATCGGCCTGCTGGTGGACGACGCGATCGTGGTGGTGGAGAACGTCGAGCGCGTGATGCACGAGGAAGGGCTCTCGCCGCGCGAGGCCACCCGCAAGTCGATGCGCGAGATCACCGGCGCGCTGGTGGGCATCGCCACGGTGCTGTCGGCGGTGTTCGTGCCGATGGCCTTCTTCTCGGGCTCGACCGGCATCATCTACCGGCAGTTCTCGGTGACCATCGTCACCGCGATGCTGCTGTCGGTGCTGGTGGCGATGGTGCTCACGCCGGCGCTCTGCGCGACCCTGCTCAAGCGCGGCGAGGACCATGCCGCCAAGCGCGGCCTGGCCGGCTGGTTCAACCGCAATTTCGACCGCGGCGCGCTGGCCTACCGGCGCGGCGTGCAGGGCGTGCTCGCGCGCGGCCGGCGCTTCCTGCTGCTGTTCGTGCTGCTGGTGGCCGTGACCGGCTGGATGTTCGTGCGCCTGCCCGGCTCGTTCCTGCCGGTCGAGGACCAGGGCACCCTGATCACCGCCGTGCAGTTGCCCGCCGGCGCGATGCGCGATCGCACCGAGCAGGTGCTCTCGCGCGTCACCGATTACTACCTGAAGGACGAGAAGCATGCCGTCGAGGGCGTGATGACGGTGGCCGGCTACGGCTTCGGCGGCTCGGGGCAGAACGTCGGCATCGCCTTCATCCGCATGAAGGACTTCAAGGATCGGCGTAAGGCGGATTGGTCCGCGCAGGCCGTGGCGCAGCGCGCGCAGGTCGCCTTCTCGGCGATCCGCGACGCGCAGGTCTATGCGCTGCTGCCGCCCGCGATCGACGGCATGGGCACCTCGAACGGCTTCGACTTCTTCCTGCAGGACGTGAACGGCGCCGGCCACGAGCGGCTCAACGCGATCCGCGACCGGCTGCTGGCGGCCGCCGGCAAGAGCGCGCTGCTGGCCAACACGCGCCCGAACGGGCAGGAGGACACGCCGCAGTTCGCCGTCGAGGTCGACCAGTCGAAGGCCAGCACGCTGGGCCTGAACCTGGCCGACGTGAACACCACGCTGTCGGTGGCCTGGGGCAGCGACTACGTCAACGACTTCATCGACCGCGGCCGCGTCAAGCGCGTCTACGTGCAGTCCGACGCGGGCTTCCGCATGCACCCGAGCGATCTCGATCACTGGTACGTGCGCGGTTCGGGCGGCGAGATGGTGCCGTTCTCCTCGTTCGCGGCGGGCCGCTGGAGTTTCGGCGCGACGCGCCTGGAGCGCTACAACGGCATGTCGGCGCTGGAGATCCAGGGCGAGGCCGCGCCGGGCGTGAGCTCCGGCGACGCGATGCGCGAGATCGACCGGCTGGTGGCCTCGCTGCCGGCGGGCTTCCGCCACGAGTGGACAGGTTTGTCGTTCGAGGAACGGCTGTCGGGCAACCAGGCCACGGCGCTGTATGCGATCTCGGTGCTGGTGGTGTTCCTGTGCCTGGCCGCCTTGTACGAGAGCTGGTCGATCCCGTTCGCGGTGATGCTGTCGGTGCCGGTGGGCATCGCCGGCGCGCTGGCGGGAGCCTTCCTGTTCGGGCAGACCAACGACGTCTATTTCAAGGTCGGCCTGTTGACCACCATCGGCCTGGCGGCCAAGAACGCGATCCTGATCGTCGAGTTCGCGCTGGAACGCGAGGCGCGCGGCGCGAGCCTGCTGGAAGCCACGCTCGACGCCGCGCGCCAGCGCCTGCGGCCGATCCTGATGACCTCGTTCGCCTTCATCCTCGGCGTGCTGCCGCTGGCGCTCGCGAGGGGTGCCGGCTCGGGCGCGCAGAACGCGATCGGGGTGGGCGTGCTGGGCGGGATGATCGCGGCCACGGTGCTGGGGATCTTCTTCGTGCCGCTGCTGTTCGTGAGCGTGCGGCGGGTGTTCAGGGGGCAGGCGCGGGAGGGGTGATGCATGGATGGCGAGCGGCGGTTTGAATCTCAAATGGGTCGAATCCTGATGATCGAGCGGTTTTGTTTCGCACCACGCAACAAGCCCCGCCAAAGCCAGCACCCACTTACCTCACTCATCCGATCACTCAGGGTATCCGCCGATGCCTGGAGCCTCCACGGCGCTCCCCGGATTCGTGTACGCTGCGACCACCCGCAGCCTCCGCCCGCCGAGGAGCCTCGCATGAACGGAATCGAGACCATCGCCCGCTACGAAGCGGCATTGCGCGACGCGATGCTGGCCAACGATGTCATGACCTTGTCCGAACTGATCGACGACGACCTGGTGTTCACGGCGCCGGACGGGCAGGTGCTGTCGAAGGACGACGACCTGGACGCGCATCGCGCGCGGCTGCTGCGCCTGCATCGGCTCGACATCATCGAGACGCGCTCGCGGCGCGTCGGCGAGATGGTGGTGACGGTGACCAAGGCCGAGCTGTCGGGGCATTTCGGCTCCACGCCGATCGACGGGCAGTTCGCCTATACGCGGCTCTGGCGCGCTTCCGGGCAGCGCTGGCGCGTGATCGCGGGGCATGCCTCGCGGATCCGCTGAGAGAAGGCGGGAAAGCGAGCGCCCCTTCATCCGATCGTTCGTCTACCCGATCAGCTTCAAGCCCGCCGGCAGCGCCTCGCCGAACACGCGCCCGGTATCGGCGCTATCCAGCGTCACCACGTCCCGCACCATCGCCACCCAGCTCGGCGAGGCATGCGCGGCCTCCAGCCGGCGCAGCACCGTCTCGCGCACGGCATCGGGCAGGTCGCGCGAGCGGTCGCCCGTCATGCGCGCGATCTGCGCGGCCGCGAACATCGCCGGCTCCACCTTCTTCCAGTCGAGCGCGAGGATCGCCTCCAGCCAGCGCGTGGCGACCTCGGCCGGCACTACCTCGTGCGCGCTGCCGTGGAACGGCAGCCGCGCGCCGAGCCGGCCGATCGCCCACCAGTCCTGGCGGTTGCCCGGCGCGCGCTCCAGCTTCGCCAGCAGCGCCTCGGCGATGACGATCTTGCGCTCGGCGGGGATCTGCTCGAGCGAGGCATACAGGCGCGTCATGTCGGCCTGGCCGAGCTTCGAGGGATCGAAGGGCAGGCCGTGGTGCTTCTGCGAGGCGGCCTGCTCCAGCCAGCTCAGCGCTTCCAGCACCTGCTGCTGCGCCTCGGCCGGCAGGCCGCCCGCCGCGCGGCGCCACAGCGTCCACCATTCCGACCAGACCTGCGCGTCGTTGAGGTGCTGGATGCCGTCGTCGAACAGCGTCCAGAGCTGCTCGACGCGCCAGCCGTCGAGCGGATGACCGAAGCCGGGGCGGATGCACCAGCCGGCCAGGTTGAGCCAGAGCCGTTCGTGGTCGGCCGAGCGGCGGCGCTTGCCGGCGCGTTCCCACAGCGCGCCGAACAGCTCGCGCAGCAGGGCCAGGTCCCAGTCCTGGCGAGGCCCGAGCGTCTGCTCCAGTTGCGCGCGCAGGCGCTTCACGGCCTTCGGGTCGACGCGCGCTGACGGCGCGCCGAACACTGCATCGATCGACTCGATCGCCTCGTCCAGGCGCGGATGACGCGTTTCGTCTAGCGCCTCGCCGCCGTCCTCGCGCGCGTCCTGCCTGAGCTTGAATTCGAGCTGCCAGCGCTGCGCCTCGTCGTCGGTGGCCACGCAGTGCATCTCCAGCGTGCCGAGCTCGGTCAGCGCCGTCGTCAGGCGCACCTTGCGCTCGCGCTGGCGTTCGCCGCCTTGCCGGCGCACCACGGTCGCCACCGGCGGCAGCCAGACGAAATCGGCGCCCGACAGCTCGGCGATCTCGCCGGGCCGCCAGGGCGTTTCGGCCACCGTCGAGACCAGGTGGAACTGCACGGGATGGCCGAGCCGCAGCGCGAAGGTGCGATCGTCCAGCCGCACGTCCTGCGCCTCGGGCGTGCCGCGCGGCAGCACGCAGACGCCGCGAGGCGCGGGGGCGGCAGCGGCGGCCGAGTTGTCTGCCTCGTCGGCTTGGGCCGTCTGGCCGCCCTTGCCGGCGCCGCGCGTGTCGCCGTTCTCGTCGAGCACCAGGAAGTAGCTGCGCGGCGCGCCACCGCCGATCCTCGGCGCGCGGCCCGCGCGCGCCAGTCCATAGGCCACCGCGCCGCGCGCCACGGCGATATCGGGCTGGTCGTTGTTGAGCAGCTTGAGCGGCGCGCCGCGCCAGGCGCCGAGCGTGTCGGCGAGCCGCTTGGCAAGCGCCTGGGCACGGAACACGCCGCCGTTGAGCAGCAGCGTGTCGGGCATCGCGAGCGGCGCGGCCGGCGCATTGCTTGCGGGCAGGGCGGTTTCGTCCGAGGACGCGGCGAAGCGTGCCAGGAAGGCCGCCACGTGGCGCGTGACGGCTGGATCGGCCGCGTAGGGCAGGCCGAACTCGACGATCGCCGCGCGCGAGCGGCGCGGCAGCTCGTCGGCGCGGCCGGCCGGGAAGAAGCCGTCCACCACGATCCGCTCGACCTCCTCGCGGCCGAGCTGGATGCTGCGCGCCCCGCCGATCAGCTTCGAGCCGGCGCCGAGCAGGGTGATCGGCACCGAATCGGGCGCGGCCTCGCCGAGCAGTTGCTCCTTGGCGACGCGGCAGCGCTCGACCAGTTGCGACAGGCTCGCCGCCGACAGGCGCGCGCCGCCACCGCCGTCCTTGCCCGCGAGCCGGCTCTCGGCCAGGTGCGCGAGTGCGAGATCCATGTTGTCGCCGCCGAGCATCAGGTGATTGCCGACGCCGATCCGGGTCAGGCGCGGGGCACCTGCCTCGTCGGTCTCGACGCGGATCAGGGTGAGATCGGTGGTGCCGCCGCCGACGTCGCAGACCAGCGCCAGCCGCGAGCCGGCCAGCTCGGCGTCGAGCCCGTCGCGGTGTTGGTAGAGCCAGTCGTAGAAGGCCGCCTGCGGCTCCTCGAGCAGGCGCGGCGCGGGCAGGCCGGCGGCGCGCGCGGCCTCCAGCGTGAGCGCGCGCGCGCCGTCGTCGAACGAGGCGGGCACGGTCAGCACCAGGTCCTGGCGTTCCAGCGGCGCTTCGGGGAAACGATGGTTCCAGGCGGCGCGCACATGCGCGAGATAGGAGGCGCTGGCGGCCACCGGCGAGACCTTCTCCACCTCGTCGGGCGCGCCCCAGGGGAGGATCGGCGCGAGCCGGTCGACCGAGGCGTTCGACAGCCAGCTCTTGGCGCTGCTGACCAGGCGCCCCGGCACCTGCGCGCCGAGCTGGCGGGCCAGGCGGCCGATTACAGGGGACGGCGCGGCAGGCGGCGCGCTGCCGCCGGCGGCCTGCCCGGCGGCGCGATCCGTTGCGCGATTTGCCGATTCCCCAGCCGGCCAGGGCAGCGCCAGCGCCTCGGCGGCGAGTTCGCCCGGCGCCGGGTGATAGCGCGAGGACGGCAGCAGCGGTGCCGCGCCGATCTCGCCGGGCCCCACCAACTGCTCGATCTCGAACACGCGGATCGCCGCCTCGTTCGCGCCACCCGCCTCGACATAGGCCACCACCGTGTTGCTGGTGCCGAGGTCGATCCCAACGTGGTATCGCGCCATCAGGCGTCCACGCCGCCGCGCACGTCGAATTCCACCTTCCAGCGCGCCTCGCTGCCGCGCGGCACGGCCTCGAGTTCGAGCGTGCCGGCCTCGGTCACGCGCGCATGCAGGCGCACGGCCACCACCTCGCCCGGCGTGCGGCCGTCGGCGGGCAGGGTGGCCTGGATCGCCTCCAGCTCCTGCAGTTCCTCCGGCGACCAGTAGTCGAGCATGTCGCCCACCTGGTCCTGGCGCCGCACCGAGGAGCCGAAGAAGCGGAACTGCACCGGCTCGCCCACCACCAGCCCGAATTCCTGCTCGGGCAAGGCCGCGTCGCTGCCTTCCTCCATGCCGAAGGGCGCCACGCAGAGCGCGGAGATCGGCGGCTCCATGCCGGGGATCGCCGGCATCGCCGATTCGATCGCCACGTAGTAGGCGCGCGCCGTGCCGCCGCGGATCCGCACGCCGCGGCCGCGCTTGACGTAGCCGTAGTAGGCCGCGCCGCGTGCCACCGCGAGGTCGAGATCGGCGCCGCCGAGCAGGCGCGCGGGCGCGGCGCCGTCGGCGGCCAGCCAGCCGTTCAGGATCGCGAGGATGCGCTCGGTCAGCAGCTCGGACTTGAACACGCCGCCGTTGAACAGCACGGCGGTCGGGTGCAGGAAGCTCGCGCCGGGGTGGTGCGCGGCGGCCGGCAGCCCGTCGAGTTCGGCCAGCGCGCCCACCTGCTTGCCGAGGAAGGCGGCCAGGTGGCGCGTGATGCCGGCGTCCTGCGCATAGGGCAGGCCCAGCTGCGTGAGGCCGGCGCGCGTGCGCACGGCCGGGCGGGCGCTGGCCTCGACCTGCGGGAAGAAGCCTTCGAGCAGGATCTGCGTGAGTTCGGCGCGCGTCAGCTCGGTGCGAATCGAGCCGCCGATCAGCTTGGAGCCGCGGCTGGGCACCACCAGCGGCACGGTGTCGACGCTGCGATCGGACAGCAGCGTTTCCTTGGCGCCGCGGCAGGCGTAGGTCAGCGCGCGCAACTGCCACGGATCGGCCTGGGTGCCCTGCGCGGCCAGCTTGCGGGCCACCACGTGGGCCAAGGCCAGGTCCATGTTGTCGCCGCCGAGCAGGATGTGCTCGCCCACCGCCACGCGATGCAGCTCGAGATTGCCTTCGCGCTCCACCACCGCGATCAGCGAGAGATCGGTGGTGCCGCCGCCGACGTCCACCACCAGGATGATGTCGCCGACCTTGACGTCCTTGCGCCAGCCGCCGCCGCTCTTCTGGATCCAGCTGTAGAGCGCGGCCTGCGGCTCTTCCAGCAGGGTCATGCGGGTGTAGCCGGCGGCCTGCGCGGCCTCGGCCGTCAGCTCGCGCGCGGCCGGGTCGAACGAGGCGGGGATCGTCACCGTCACGTCCTGCGCGGCGAAGGGCGCATCGGGATGCGCGTGGTCCCAGGCCTCGCGCAGGTGGTTCAGGTAGCGCACCGAGGCTTCCAGCGGCGAGACGCGCGCCACTTCGGGCGGCGCGTCGTTGGGCAGGATCGCCGCGCGGCGGTCCACGCCGGGGTGGCACAGCCAGCTCTTCGCGCTCGACACCAGCCGGATCGGCGTGCCGGCGCCGCGGCTGCGCGCCATCTCGCCGACCGCGTAGTCGCGGCTCGCGGTCCAGGGCAGGCTCAGGTCGCCCGCGGCCAGCTCGCCTTCGTGCGGCAGGTAGAGGAAGGAGGGCAGCAGCTCGGGCGAGGCCACCGCGCCCGGCGAGCTGAGCTGCGCGATCGGCAGCACCTGCTGCGCGGCCGCGTCGCCGTCGCTGGCAGCCAGGTCCACGTAGGACAACGCGCAGTGGGTGGTGCCGAGGTCGATGCCGATCGAATAACGTGCCTCGCTCACAGCTCCACCTCCGCCGGCGCGATCACCGTGAGGTCGTGCGTGGCCACCAGCTTCGGCAGCTTCACCTCGTCGGCGCGCCAGCCGCGATGGCTCAGCGTGCCGGTGAAGGGCGCGGCGCCCACCACGTTGCCGGTCACGCGGTTGGCGGTGGCGTCGAAGCCGGCGGGCAGCGTCACGCGCGCGCCCTCGGTCTCGCCGCGCACCGGGCGGATCGTGAAGTGCTCGCGCAGCGTGGCGCGGCAGCCTTCGTGGACCAGCCGCGCGGCCGCGCCGATCTCGGCGTCGGCATAGGCGGCGATGTCTTCCTCGACGAAATCGACGAAGCGCGCGTTCTTCTGCAGCAGGCCGAGCAATTGCAGTGCCGCGTCGGGGCTCGCGGCGGCGATCACGGGCGCCGGTGCCGGCTGCGCCGCGGCGGGGGCCGGGGCTTG
>NZ_VWWK01000056.1:0-37580 GCF_011753035.1 Burkholderia sp. Ax-1720
GTGATGATCGAGGCGATGGCCTGCGGCACGCCGGTGATCGGCTTCAATCGCGGCGCGGTGCCCGAGGTGATCGAGGAGGGGTTGACGGGCTTCATCGTGGAGGACGAGATCGGCGCGGTGGCGGCCGGCGAGGACGTGGCCGTGATCGAGCGGGAGCCGGGACGCGATACGGTGCGCCGCACCGTGCCGGCGCAGGAATTCGACGGCGCCGGCGAGGCGCGCCTGGCGCCGGCCGCGGCCACGAAGCTGCCGGGCAAGCGGCGCGCGCGGGCCGCGAATGCCGGGCGCGCGACCACCTGGCTGGTGGTGCTGCTCGGCATGGCCTTCGGGGTGGCCGCGGTCTACTGGTTCATGATGATGAGTTGAGCGTGACCGATGCGAAGCGGGCCCGGGCCGGGCCTCGGCCGGCCCGGCTGGCGCGCCGGCTCAATCGGCCTCGGGCCCCGACAGCGTCTGCAGCTCCGACAGCCCGCCCGGCGCGATATCCCGCAGGACCTCGACGAAGCTCTTGCCGACCAGGCGCCGCGCGCGCTTGAGCAGGATCGGCAGCGGGCTGGACGGCTCGATTCGTTCGTAATACTCACAGATCTCGTCGAGGCGGCGGATCACGTCGTCATGGCCCGAGATCTTGCCGGGCGGCGGTGCCGCGGCCGCGGCTGCCGCTGCCATATCGGCCGGCATCTCGCCGTCGGCGCCGTCCGCCTGCGCGGCGGCGGCCAGCTCGGCGGCGCGCTCGGGAAAGCGCCGCAGCAGTTGCGCATCGACGAATTTCCTCAGCTCGGCGATATCGGCGGCCAGCAGCCCGAAATCGGGGCTCGCGGTGCCGAGCCGCTCGCGCAGCAGGGCGATCAGCGCGTTGGCATGATCCTGCGCGGCGGCCAGCAGCTCGGCCGCTTCCGGCAACTGTTCCTCGGGGCAGTCGAGGCAGCAGGCCTCCAGGTCGACCAGGGTCGGCGGCGGCGAGCCGTCGGCCGAGGGCGCGGCGGTGATCGCGCCGGTCGCCACCCGCAGGTCGCGCAGCGAGAAGCGGCCGAGTCGCGGCGACTGCACGAAGGGCACCACCCGGAAATAGGCCAGGGTGCCTTGCGGGTCGCCCAGCGGCATCACCGCGTTGACGCGCGCGGTCGAGTCGTTGTCGTCCTCGGCGTCGAGGCGGGGATGCACGTCGTCCCAGTAGCGTTCCAGCAGCTCGCGCACCAGGGCCAGACCCGAGGCCCAGCCCGCCAGGCCCTGGCGGCGCGTGCGCGCGGCGGTCAGGTGCACGGCCACGCGCAGGTCCTTGGTGCGCGCGAACAGCGCCTCGGCCGCTTGCGCGACCTTGTCCCAGTCGGGCTCCTGGGCGGCCTTCAGGCTGTCGCCCATGGCGCGCTCGGGGGTGGGCATGGCGATCCGCTCGAGATCGGTGAAGGCGGGGTCGTATTCGAGATCGGGGCCGGTGGGCGCCGCGTCGTCGATCGCGGCGAGCAGCGGGTTCGGGTCGGTCGAGTCGGAAAGGGTCATGGTGGCTTCGCTCCGGTCCTGCGTGACGGTGCCCCGAAAACAGGGCGCTCCATGCAGAACGATCGATGGCGATGGAATATTCCGGCGCATCGCGTGTTCTGTCATCAAGTCGAAAGCCAAACGGCATTCCATGCCGCGTTGAGCCGAATTCATGTATCTACAACCGAATCGCCGCGCCAGCCTGGTGCACGGCGGCCCGGATCGTTTGGCGTCATGCAGTCGAATTGTTTAGTTGGCCGTAAGCTGCCGGGGCGGATGTCGCGCCCGGCGCGGCTTTGGGACGATGGATGCCGCTTGCGAATGTCACGGAAACTGCCTATGTTGTCAGTTCGTTCTTTTTGTTTTGCAACAGCAAACGTTAATCGGACGTTGTACAATCCGCGAGCCAGTCAACCAGCCGGAAACGGCCAGTTTTCGCCCGGTGTGCCAGCCGGCAATCCTGTCTTCAGCCAGTCAACCATGTCAACAGCAGATGTCGAGAGTCTGCCCAGTCTGCTGCCGGGCATGTTGCCGCGGCTCTGGGCGTTCTCCCTGCGCCTGTGCGGGAACCAGCACGACGCGGAGGATGTGCTCCAGCGCGCCTGCGTGCGGGGTCTCGAACGCGCCCACCAGTTGCAGCCCGGTACGTCCCCGCTGAGCTGGATGTTTTCGATCGTGCATTCCACCTGGATCAACGAGCTGCGCTCGCGCAACGTGCGCAGCCGCTCGAGCATGGAATGGGACGACAACTTCCTCGAGACCGTGCCCGATCCGGGCGCGCGCAATCCCGAGGAAACCTTGATGAACGGCGAGATCGTCGCGGCGGTCGAGCGCCTGCCCGAGGCGCAGCGCATCGTGATGCTGCTGGTGGCCGTCGAAGGCCTCAGCTATGCCGAGGCGGCCGAGGTGCTCGGCGTGCCGATCGGCACCATCATGAGCCGCCTGTCGCGCGCCCGCCAGACCATCGGCGCGCAGTTCGGCCAGCGCGAGGCGAGCCCCCGTTCCACCGCCAACCAGCGAGCTGCGCGATGAAGATCGATGACGCCAGCCTGTTGGCCTATGTGGACGGCGAACTGACGCCGCAGGAAAACGCCCGCATCGAGGAGGCGATCGCCGCCTCGGAGGAACTGGCCTCGCGCGTGGCCATGCTGCGCGCCTCGCAACTGCCTTATGGCGAGGCCTTCGACCAGCAGTCGCTGCCGCCGGTGCCGGAATCGCTCACGCGCAGCGTCGACGAACTGATTCGCCGCCACCTGGCCGGCGAGGGCGCGTCGGCCGGGGCACCGCAGGCGACGGCCGCCGCCGCGAACGCCGATGACGAGGATTCCGAAGCATCGCTGGGACCGAACGTGCATCGCCTCAAGCCGCGCACGCGCAGCCTGCCGAGCTTCTCCTGGCCGAAACTGGCGGTGGCCTTCGTGGCCGGCGCCTTCTGCTGTGGCTTGGCCCTGCAGTTCGCGCCGCGCCTGTCGGGCGGCGGCGGCTTCCTCGCCGCCTCGAACGATTCCGGCATGACGCCCTGGATCAAGGCCGCGGCCGGTTACCAGCAGCTCTATTCGCGCGACACCATCGCGGCGCTGCAGCCCGACATGGGCGCGACCGCCACCACCGTCGCCGACATCCACGATAGCGACAAGCTGGCCCTGCAGATTCCCGATCTGCGCAGCCAGGGCCTGACCTTCAAGCGCGTGCAGCGGCTGCGTTTCCACGACAAGCCGCTGGTGCAGATCGTCTACCTGCCCGAGCAGGGCAAGCCGGTCGCGCTGTGCGTGCTGAAGGAGGCCAAGGCCGATGCCGCGCCTTCGAGCGCGCAGGTGGAAGGCATGTCGGTGGTGTCGTGGCGGCGCGGCCAGCTCGGTTATGCGCTGATCGCCGCGCCCGGCGACGTCGATCTCGATGCGCTCGGCAAGCAGCTCTACAACGGCCAGGTGTCGACCACCATCAGCGCCGCCGATACCGGGGTGCATGAGCGCTCCGCGTCCTGAGCAGGCTGTCCTCGACGGGAGGGAGCCGGCCGTGGCGCTAGCCGCCACGCCGGCCGCTTCTTTCGTTCTTCCGCGCGCGGCTGCGCGCGCCGATCGGGTCGCGCTCGCGGCCGGCGATCGATGATGCCCCCTCGTTCCGATTCGCGTGCCGCGGCGCCGCGCGGTTTCTCGCTGGTGTGGCGCTGGGCGCTCGTGCTCGGCGCGCCGGCCCTGCTGGTCGGCTTGCTCGCCTGGTGCGGCGGCTGGCTGAGCGGGCGTTTGACGGCCGCGCGCATCGTCGACGCCTTCGAGGCCACCAGCACCCCGCATCCGGGCTTTCGCCGCAATCACGCGAAAGGCATCTGCGTGACGGGTCATTTCGACAGCAACGGGCGCGGCGAACTGCTGTCGCGCGCCAGCGTGTTCGCGCCGGGCCGTTATCCGGTGGTGGGGCGCCTGTCGATGCCGGGCAGCGAGCCGGGGCAGGACGACAGCGCCGGCATGGTGCGCAGCTTCGCGCTGCGCGTGAGCTTGCCGCATGGCGCCGACTGGCGCCTGGCGATGAACTCGGCGCCGATCTTCGCGGTGCGCACGCCGCAGGCGCTCTACGAGCAGTTGCGCGCCGACGCGCGGGACCCGCGCACGGGCCGCGCCGATCCGGCCAGGATGCAGGCCTTCCTCGCCGCGCATCCCGAGGCGCGCGCGTTTCGCGCCTACGTGGAGCGCCATCCGCCGTCCTCGCGTTTCGACAACGCCACCTATTACGGCATCAGCAGCTTCGTGACCAGCGATGCGCACCGGATCCGCCGCCACGTGCGCTGGGAGGTGGTGCCCGAGGCGCCGTATCGGCCGGTCGACCTGCGCGAGCAGCGCGACCCGGATTTCCTCGCCTACGACCTGGCGATGCGGCTCGCGAACGGCCCGCTGCGCTGGCACCTGGTGCTGAACGTGGCGATGCCGGGCGACCCGCTCGACGATTCGACCCAGGCCTGGGCACCTTCGCCGCGCCGGCTGCGCATCGATGCCGGCAGCTTCGTGATCGAGCATGCGCAGGCGCAGCTCGACGGCCCCTGCCGCGATATCGTGTTCGATCCGACCATCCTGCCGGACGGGCTCGCGCCTTCGCGCGATCCCTTGCTGGCCGCGCGC
Organism: Burkholderia sp. Ax-1720; assembly: GCF_011753035.1. Taxonomy (NCBI): domain Bacteria; kingdom Pseudomonadati; phylum Pseudomonadota; class Betaproteobacteria; order Burkholderiales; family Burkholderiaceae; genus Burkholderia; species Burkholderia sp. Ax-1720. Next base: position 4,593 of record NZ_VWWK01000056.1, read on the forward strand.
TCCTCGACTTATCGCGAATCCTACGACCGGCGCACGCGCGAGGAGGCGCGCGCGCATTGAGGCCGGGCGAGGCGCGTGATGCAGCGCCCGCGAGCATGCAGCGATGCGCGCAAACGGGCATCATGCAAATTGCTTGGCGATGCTGAAGATCGTCCTACGAATACCGGCCCGGCAGGCAGGGTCGGAAAGCTGTTCCGCTTCCCTGTTGATATGCTCATAAAGCGGAACTATGGTTATCATAGAGGTTTGCTAACAAGACCGGCCGGTCGGTGATGTTACCGATACAAACGGTCTACCTGGGCCCACCTGAGTTTCCTCTTCGTCCATGAAACCCGACGACAGCACATTGATCGCGTATGCCGACGGCGAGCTCGATGCGGCCGGCGCGGCATCGGTCGAGCAGGCGCTGGCCGAATCGTCCGAGCTGCGGGAGAGCGTGGCGCGCCTGCGTGCGTCGCGCCTGCCGTACCAGGACGCGTTCGCCGCGCAGAAGCTGCCGCCCTTGCCCGATGCGCTGCGCTTGCGCATCGAGGCGATGGCGAGCGCCGCGCAGGCGCAGTCGGCGGCGGCAGCAGCCCAGGCTCAGCCGCGCGAACAGGAAGCGGTGCCGGCCTCGGCCAAGGTGGTGCCCCTGCCGGCGCGGCGCAATCGCCCGATGCTGTGGCTGGCGGCGGCCTTCGTGGCCGGCGCGTTCTGCGCGGGGCTGGTGCAGCAGTTCGCGGCCGGCGGTTTCGGCGCCGGCAGCGGCCCGAGCTTGGCGGCCGGCGACGCGAAGAAGCCGTGGATCAGCGTCGCGGCCGACTACCAGCAGCTCTACACGCGCGATACCGTCGCGAACCTCACGCCCGATCCGGCCGTCTCCGCGAAGATCGTCGGCGAGATCCGCAGCGACGACGGCATCCGCCTGCGCGTGCCCGACCTCAGCATGGCCGGCATGCGCTTCAAGGCCGTCGACCGCCTGCGCTACGACGGCAAGCCGCTGGTCCAGATCGTCTACCTGCCCGAGCACGGCGTGCCCGTCGCCTTGTGCGTGATGAAGGATGCGCGGCCCGACCAGGGCATCGCCAAGCACGAGATGCACGGCATGACCGTGGTGGCCTGGCGCCAGAACGAGCTGTCCTACGCGCTGATCGGCAAGCCCGATTCAGGCGATCTCGAGGCCATCGCGCGGCAGATCTCCGGCAGCCATGTCGATGCGATGTTCGCGGTGCGCGAGGCGCGCGTCGATTTTCTCGGTTGATGTTCCGAGCCGGCCGCGTGTCCTGCGCGGCCGATGCAGCACCTTCCCGTCGGTTTCCCCTCCCTTCCTGATGCGCGTGTCGCCGATACGGCGACAGGGTCTTTCTCGTCCGCTCGCCCAGGACGCCGCTGCCGCGCGGCTGCCGGCCTTGTGAGAATTTCTCGTGAGCCGCGTGCTTGCCGTGGCTGCGCGCGCGAATCGATACTGGCGGCCGGGCCAATCCGGTGACGGCGATGGCGAGGCAAGCACCCATCGTCGCCGTCATCGCCTCGCGCGGAGAGAACAATCACATGGCAATCCTGATGGGGCTGATTTCGGCCCTGTGCTGGGGCAGTACCGACTTCATGGCGGGGCAGGCGGCGCGCCGGGTGGGCGTGACGCGCTCGCTGTTCTACAGCCAGTCGATCGGCTTGCTGCTGCTGAGTGTCGTGCTCGCCTTCCATCCCGCCTGGCTGCGCATCGGCGCGCTCGATGCGGGGCTGCTGGTGGCGATCGTCGCGGCGATCTGCAATCTGGCCGCAATGGCCTCGCTGCTCAAGGCCTTGTCGATCGGCAAGGCCTCGGTGGTGGCGCCGATCGTGTCGCTCTATGGCGCCGTCACCACCTTGCTGGCGATCCTCGGCGGCCAGTCGATCACCGGCCTCACGGTGATCGGGCTGGCGCTGTGCGTGGCGGGCGCCAGCCTCGCGGGCATGGCGAAGTCCGCCGGCGGCCAGGCCGAGGCGCCGGCCTCGATCGGCTTCGCCCTGCTGTCCGCGCTGATGTTCGGCCTCGGCTTCTGGCTGCAGGGCGCCTTCGCGGTCCAGCGGCTGGGCGTGGCCAGCGCGCTGTGGGTCTACTACCTCACCGCGGTGGCGATCCTGTTGCTGCTGCTGGCGCGGCGGCGCGCTCTCTCGGCGCCGCCCGCCTCGCTGGTGGCGCTGCTGCTGTCGATCAGCCTGTTCAGCCTGCTTGGTTTCCTCTCGCTGGCCTTGGGCGCCGCCACCGGGCAGGTGGCGATCGTCACCGTGCTCAGTTCGCTGGCCAGCGCGGTGACGGTGCTGCTCGGCTTCGTGATCCGGCACGAGCGGCCGAGCGCGGCGCAGTGGCTGGGGATCGCGGCGATTCTGGTGGGGGTGGTGCTGCTGAAAGTGACGCCGGCGGCGTTTGCCTGAGCCAGCCCGATGCGCGGCGCGCGTGCCACGCGCCCGCTTGCCGCCTGGGCGCGCAATTCATCCCCATTTTCAGGAGAAAGCGGGCCGAATCCGGCGAGACGTCGCCTGGCTTGGCGGCCGCGGCGCCCTGCCGCAGCCAATCTGTTGCGAAAAGGGTATTGCCTGTTGCAGTGCAGCGAGCGATCCGTATAATACGGGTTTTCCCCTAGGCACTAACCCTGAGGTCATCATGAAAGCTGCGACTGCATCGACTCCTGCTCTGGTCCAATGGTTTACCCAACTGCGCAGCGGCCTGGCCCGCGCGTGGGAAATCCACGTCCGTACCTGCGAACTGATCGCCGAAGCACACCGCCGCATGTAATGGCGGGCGGCTCGGCCGCCGGCGGGGCGATACGGAGCGGCGCGGCGTTTGGCTGCGACGGCGTATCGAATCCTCGTGGTACCGAAGCCGCGTATCGAGTCCGGAGCTGAATTCGGGTTCCGGGCTCCGCGCAGTCCAGGCCTTGCTCGCCATGGCCTGCGCCAGCCGGTAGCGCGAAGCTTGCGCGCTGCCGATCGTCCCCGCCGGGGCAGCATCCTCTCGATGGATGCGGCGCGAACCGGCAACCGCTCGACGATCGGCCGCGACGGCAGCGGGCAGGGCAGCCAGCCTCGCCTGCTTCGCGCAGCGGCGTTTTTCCCGCATCGCCCAGTTCCCTCGTCGAAGGAACGCATCCCATCGCCGCGATCACACGCGGCATCCCCGCTTTCCCTTCACAGCACCCCGAGCCATCGCCACCACAGCGCGTTGAACGGGATCACGCACAGCACGCCCAATCCCGCCGTCACCACGCAATAGCGCAGCGCCGCGCGCCGCTCCAGCCTGGCCAGCGCGATGCCGAACACGATCGGTGGCGACTGGTAAGGCAGCACCGTGGTCGCGTAGCCCATCACCTGCGCCAGCAAGCCGGCCTTCAGGTAGACACTTTGCGCGAGCGCTTGCGAGGCGATCGGTACATAGAGCGCCGGCTCCGCATTCGAGGTGACCGCGAAGCACAGCAGGATCGACAAGGCGCTGAGCGCGGCATAAGCGAGCATCGGGCTGTCGCGCAGCGCGTCGAGCGCGGCCATGCCCGGCAGGCGCGCACCGAGCTGGTCGGCCAGGGCCGTCAAGCCGATGATGGCCGCGATGAACCACAGCAACTCCATCTTCAGCGAGGCCGTGAAGCGCTCCAGGGCGTCGGCGGGCGAACTCGCGAAATAGACCAGCGCGAAACCGAGCCCGATCCAGCCCGGCGCGACGTGGTGCCAGGCATCGCTGAACCAGCCCGCCAGCGTGATCGCGAGCAGCGTCATGGCATGCCATTCGCGGCGCGACAGCGCGGCCGGCGGCGTGGCGCCCGCGCCTGTCGTGTCGATCCGATCGGGAAACAGCCGCCAGGCCGCGAGCACCAGCACGGCGCCGCGCAGGATCGCGCCGGCCGGGAAGAACCAGGCGAGATAGTCGGAGAAACGCAGCCGCAGCCCATGCGACTGCTCCAGGATGCCGGCCATGATCACGTTCGGCAGGTTGGCCGGCAGCACCGCGGCGGCCAGCTCATAGGCGCCGACGATCACCAGCAGCAGGATGCCGCGCCGGCCGTTCGACTCGGTGCCGAGCCCGACCGCCTCGCAGTAGCCGAGCGCGATCGGCACCAGGATCGCGATGCGCCCGAAGGTCGAGGGCATCACCAGCGAGAGCGCGAAGCCGAGCACGGCGAAAGCCATCAGCGCGCGCGGATAGGAGGCGCCGATGCGCCGCGCCAGCGCGCCGCCGAGCCGCGCGCTCAGGCCGCTGTCCTTCAGCGCGAAGCCGATCGCCACGCCGCTGAACACCAGCCAGAACGCGCTGGACCCGAAGCCCGAGAAGATCGCGGCGGCCGGCACGCGGGTGCAGGTGGCCGCGAGGAAGAAGAACAGCAGCGAGACCCACAGGCTGGCGATCGCGTTGGTGGCCCACAGCACGATGCAGGCGAACACGATCGCGACGATGCGGGCGTCGTGCGGGGCCAGCGTGCCGCGCGCGGCGAGCATCGCGATCGCGCCCAGGCCGGCCGCGAGCAGGGCGAGGGCGATGTTTGCGCCGGTGTTCAGGGTGGCGAGTCTGGCCTGCATGGCACTCCTGCTGGAAAGGGTGGTTGTCTATTTTTATAGACAATTGAGACAAAAATCGGCGTGCGAGAGATTGGCGGCGAAGCGGTTCAGGGCCTCGAACAGGGCCGCGTCCGAGCGCTCGCTCGCCTCGTTCAGCTGTTGCGCCTCGGCATGCAGGCGAGTCAGGAACGCGTGCATCGTGGCCGCCTGCACGGCCACGCCGTCCTGCCGCTCGGCGAAGGCCGCCGCGGCCCGCGCGATCAACAGCAGCGCCGCCGCCTCGCGGCCCGCGCGGCCGGCCGCGTCGCGGCAGCAGGCCTCGAAGGCCTCCAGCTCGGCGAAACCGGCGATCTCGCGCGCCAGCCATTGCACCCCTTCGGAAAGCTTCATGGTTTGCCCTTGCTTGTGCCTGTCGTCTAAATATTTAGACTAACTGCGGCAAGCAGCGAATGCAAGCGCCGTTTTTCGGGGCACGAGGAAGCCGGGCCGGCACGTTTCGCGCGGCGCTTTCGCGTAATATCGTGCCGTTTTCCTTTCCGAGCCCCCAAGGTCCCGCATGCCCGCAGCCGGTCCCCGCAAGAAGCGTCTTCGAGGCGCACGCTTCGATTTCGACAGCATCGGCGAGCGCCTGCGCGCCTACCGGATGGCGGCCGAGCTGCGCAGCGAGGACCTGGCCGAGCGGCTCGACATCTCGCGCGCGGCCGTCTACAAGCTCGAGCGCGGCGAGATCGTCAAGATCGACACGCTGGAGCGGCTGGCCACGCTGTTCGGCGTGTCGCTGGCGAACCTGCTGGGCGTGGAGGTCGAGTACCACGACTCGGCGATCAGCTATTTCGAGCGGATGCGGCAGATCGAGCGGCGCTCACGGCGCATCGTCGCGCACTTCGATCCCTTCTCGTTCCTGCTGACCTCGGACGATTACGCCGGCTGGCTGCGGCGCATGCTGGAGGAAAGCGTGCCGCCGGCGCTGGCCGACGCGGCCTGGACGCAGACGCTGTCGAAGGTGATGGCGATCCTCGACGAGCGCAAGGCCGCCTACCGCGCGACGCCGCTGGACGTGACCAGCCTGATCGGGCTGCGCCAGATCGAGCAGTTCCTGCATCACGGGCTGGTGGGCCGGCTCGGCCTGCCGCCGGGCGTGCAGCTCGAACGCAAGCTCGCGGCGCGGCGCGAGGTGATGCGCATCGTCGGGATGCTGGAGGACGAGACGGCTGGCGTGAGGATCGGCATCGTCGCCGACGCGCTGCCGAACGAGACCTTCCAGATCTTCGAGGGCGAGCACGAGGCGCAGGTCGCGGTCTCGCCGTTCCGGCTCGGCGAGCTGCCGAACATCCGCACCGGCATCGCCACCATCACCACTTCGGGCGATGCCCTGGCGATGTACCGGCGCATGATCGACCGGCTGTGGGCCGACGCGGCGAAGGGCAAGGCCGGGGCCAAGCTGCTGCGGGACTTGCTGGAGCGCGTGTAGGCGGGGCGGCGCCAGCGCGCCTTCGCTCAGCCCACCGCCTTGAGCGCCGCCACGAAGCGCTTGTCCGCCAGGTAGGCCACGTTGAAGCGGCAATAGGCCGAGAGCCGGTCCGCGCCGGGCGCGAACACGGCACCGGGCGCGAGGATCACGCCGCGCTCCAGCAGCGCCTGGGCGAGCTGCATCGAATCGGGCCAGCCCGGCAGCGAGGCCCACAGATACAGGCTTTGCTCGCTCTCGCGGAAGATCTCGGCGCCCAGCCGGCGCAGCGCCAGGATGCCGGCCTCGGTGGCGCGCCGCAGCTTGTCCTGCAGGAAATTCGTATGACGAAGGAAATGGCCGTCGCTGACGATCGCGTCGAGCGTGCGCTCGCAGTATTCCGAGCTGCTCACGTGCATCAGCATCTTGACGTCGGCCAGGTCGCTGGCGAGGCCCGCCTCGCAGGCCAGGAAGCCCACCCGCAGCGCGGCCGACACCGATTTCGCGAAGCTGCCCACGTAGATGGTGCGGCGCAACTGGTCCAGCGTGGCGATGCGCGTGAGCGTGCGCGGCTTCAGGTCGGCCAGCGCGTCGTCCTCCACCAGCATCAGGTCGTGCGCCTCGGCCAGTTGCAGGATGCGATGCGCCTTGGCGGCGCTGGTATCGGTGGCGGTGGGGTTGTGGCCCACCGACTGCGTGAAGAACAGCCGCGGGCGATGCTCGGCGAGCGCCGCCTCGAGCGCGGCGATCGAGGGGCCGTCGGTCTCGCGCGGGATCCCGACGATGCGCGCGCCGCTCAGCTTGAGCTTGCCGAACAGCGGGTAGTAGCCGGGATCGTCGACCAGCACCGCATCGCCGGGCCGCACGAAGTAGCGCAGCACGATGTCGATGGCCTGGTTGGCGCCGTGGGTCAGCACGATCTGCGCGGGCTGCGCGTCGATCTCGTAGCCGGCCAGCTTCTGCTGCAGCGACTGGCGCAGCGGCAGGTAGCCGTAGCGGCTGCCGTAGCGGAACAGCGAGGCCACGCCGGTGCGCACCACGCGCTGGTGGTAAAGGTCCAGGCGCGTCTTGGCGAGCCAGTCGACGGGCGGGAAACCCTCGCCCAGGTTCAGCACGTTGGCGCTCTCGTGCAACTGCTCGCGCATCAGCCAGACCACGTCCATCGCACGGTCCAGGGTGGTGGCGCTGCCCTCGCTCTCGGCGATGGCAGCGGCCGCCGCGCCGTTGCCGCCGCCGGGCCGCCGGCAGACGAAGAAGCCCGAGCCGCGCCGCGGTTCGATCAGGCCGTTGGCGGTCAGGATGTCGAAGGCGCTGACCACCGTGTTCTTCGAGCAGCCCGAGGCATCGGCGTATTCCCTGATCGAGGGCAGCTTGCTGCCGGCCGGCAGGATGCCTTCCTCGATCTGTCTGGCGAGATTGTCCGCGATGCCCTCGGACAAGGTGGTTCCTGCACGCCGTATCATCGCGTCCGCTCCATCGGGCCGGCGCACTGTGCCAGGTACAGTGCATCGAGTGTTGTGGGGAACTGTACCTTTCATTAAGGTACAGCGCGCCTATTATTCGTCCATTCGAAGCGGCCCCGCAACACCGGAAAACGCGAGGCCGCGCCACCCGACATGGAGACGCCCGCGATGCCCATCGATTCCGCCCTGCCCGATTTCCGTTCCCTGACTCCCGCCGAGCGCCTGGCTCGCATCGCCGCGGCCGCCGGCCTCGACGACGCGCAGCACGCGCTGCTGGCCCGGCCCGGCGCGCTGCCGATCGAGGTGGCCAACGGCATGATCGAGAACGTGATCGGCACCTTCGAGCTGCCGCTGGCGGTGGCCGGCTACTTCCGCATCAACGGCGAGGACGTGCTGGTGCCGATGGCGGTGGAGGAGCCCTCGATCGTCGCGGCCGCCTCCTTCATGGCCAAGCTGGCGCGCGAGGCGGGCGGTTTCCGCACCTCCAGCACCGGGCCGCTGATGCGCGCCCAGGTGCAGGTGCTCGGCATCGACGATCCCTATGGCGCGCGCCAGACCATCCTGGCCGCCAGGGACGAGCTGATCGAGCTGGCCAATGCGCGCGACGCGGTGCTGGTGAAGCTCGGCGGCGGCTGCCGCGACATCGAGGTGCAGGTGTTCCCCGACACGCCGCGCGGCGCGATGGTGGTCGCGCACCTGATCGTCGACGTGCGCGACGCGATGGGCGCCAATACCGTCAACACCATGGCCGAGGCGGTGGCGGGGCGCATCGAGGCGCTCACCGGCGGCACCGTGCGGCTGCGCATCCTGTCGAACCTGGCCGACCTGCGGCTGGCCCGCGCGCACGTGCGCTACTCGGCGGCCACGCTGGCCACGCGCGAGTATTCGGGCGAGGCGGTGATCGACGGCGTGATCGACGCCTACCTGCTGGCCGCCGTCGATCCCTATCGCGCGGCCACCCACAACAAGGGCATCATGAACGGCATCGATCCGGTGATCGTCGCCACCGGCAACGACTGGCGCGCGGTGGAGGCGGGCGCGCATGCCTATGCCAGCCGCGGCGGGCGCTACACCTCGCTGACCACCTGGGAGAAGGCCGCCAACGGCGACCTGGTCGGCACCATCGAGCTGCCGATGCCGGTCGGGCTGGTGGGCGGCGCCACGCGTACCCACCCGCTGGCGCGCGCGGCGCTGCAGATCCTCGGCGTGCAGAGCGCGCAGCGGCTCGGCGAGATCGCCGCGGCGGTCGGCCTGGCGCAGAACATGGGCGCGCTGCGCGCGCTCGCCACCGAAGGCATCCAGCGCGGCCACATGGCGCTGCACGCGCGCAATATCGCGATCGCGGCCGGCGCGAGCGGCGCCGACATCGACTGGGTCGCGCGCAAGATGGCGGCCGCCAGGGACGTGCGCACCGATCGCGCGCTGGAGCTGCTGGCCGGCCCGCGCGACTGAGCGGCGGCCCGTCGTCGGAAGGCGCGGGCACATAACCAGGCGGACCGGGGATCCACCCCGGCCGCGACGGCAGCTTGCCTGCCGAAGGAGGAGACGCATGAACGAGATGGGTGGCAATTCCGCCGCGCTGGCGGCCGTGTCCGCGCGGCGCGCGGTGGCGACCGAGACGGCGGCCGAGACGGCGACCGCGGCGCCGCTGGCCGAGGTGTGGGGCGATACGGTCGACCTGCGCCATCTGGGCTGGTCGGTGGCGATCGGCGTGGGCGTGGCGCTGGGCGCCTTCCTCGCGGGACGCGCGCTGCTGGCGCCGCTGGTCGCCGATCCGCAGATCGCGCGCGCCTACGCGATGCTGGTCGGCCTGGGCGGCTGCCTGGCGGCCGGCGTGATCTGCGCGAAGCTGTTCGCGCCCAAGCGCGTGGTGGTCGAGCAGGTGGTGGACGAGGCGGCGCGCCTGCGCGTGCTGGCCCAGCTCGATGCCGAATCGGGCGGCCTCGGCTCGCTCGAGGACCTGAGCCCGGCTGCGCGCGCCGAGATGGACGAGCTGGGCCTGACTGCCGTGTTCGCCGCCTACGAGCGAGGCGCGGGCCGCGCCGCCGCCGAGGCGGGCGCCGCTGCCGCCGCAGCAAAGCCGGGAGCCCGCTCATGACCCCGCTGCTGTCCGACTTCTCCGTGGCGCTGGCGATGGGCCTGCTCGGCGCGATCGCCTTTGCCGCGATCGGCCTGGTTTCCGGCACCGACGAGACCACCACCATCGCGCCGCTGACCCTGCTGGTGGCCCTGCTCGGCGTGCCGCCGGCGGGCGTGTTCACCTTCTTCCTGGCCGGCGCGGTGGCCAAGCACATGACGCACGCGATCCCCACCGCGCTGCTCGGCATTCCCGGCGACACCATGGCCGCGCCGCTGCTGCAGCAGGCCACCGCCTTGCGCGCGCTCGGCGTGCCGCATATCGCGCTGCGCAAGATGATCTCGGGCGCGATCGTGGCGGCCTGCGTGGCGGTGCCGCTGGCGGTGCTGTTCGCGGTGCTGCTGGCGCCGTTCGGCGGCGCGATCTCGAAGGCCGCGCCCTGGGTGTTCCTGGCCGCCGCCTGCGTGATCGCCTACGCCTCGGCCGGGCGCTGGGCCTGCGTGCTGCTGCTGGTGCCCTTCGTGCTGCTGATCGTGGCGCTGCAGACGCTGACCGGCAAGTACGGCGTGAAGCTCTCGGTCAGCTACTTCCTCGGCATCGCGATCGGCCCGCTGATCGCCGACCTGTTCGCGATCCTCTCGCCGCCGGCGCGCCGCGCGATGCGGCGCGAGGGGCTGGCCACCTTCTCGCTGGCGCCGGACCTGAAGGGCTGGCGCGGCTGGTTCCCGAACCCGCTGCGCATCCTCGATCGCAGCCAGGCCGGCTGGACGCTGGGTACCGCCGCGCTGTCGAGCGCGACCTTCGTGTTCAGCCCGGTGGCGATGACGGTGGTGGCCGGCGAGATCGTCGGCGCGCGCGTCAAGCATGCCTATCCGCGCCTGACCACGGTGATCGCCGCGCGCAACGGCGTGACCGAGGCCACCTATATCGCCGAGGCGCTGATCCCGCTGATCGCCTTCGGGCTGCCGCTGAGCCCGGTGGCGGCGGGACCGGCCGCGCCGCTGTTCAATGCGCCGCCGCGCTTCTTCGTCGACACGGCCGGCGGGCAGGTCCACAACCTGCACACGCTGATGTCGGCCTGGGCCTTCCTCGGCTACGGGTTGCTCGCGGTGCTGCTGGCCGCGCTGATCGCCTATCCGCTGGCGATGAACTACGCGCATCGCGCGGCATCGTTCGTGGCGCGCAAGCTCTCGCACGAGGCCATCATCGCCACCTTCTCGGGGCTGATCGTGGTGATCGGCGTGTGGGAGGGCGGCCTGGCGGGGCTGGCCGTGATCCTCACGGTGGGGCTGGTGGGCGGCGTGCTGTCGAGGCTGTTCGGCTTCAATACCGGCGTGCAGTTCATGGGCTACTACGCGGCCGTGCTCGGCGTGCCGGCCTTGATGAAGCTGGTGTAGGCGAGCGCCGTGTCGCGTGCACGGGGCCCGGGCGGCGGTGCCGCGCACGCGGGATGCGCGGCGGCACCGCCGCCCGGAGTATGCCGCCGCGGCCCGGTTTGCCGGCGGCAAGCCGCTCAGCGCGTGGCGGGCACGTTGCGTTTCAGGAATGCGCGCATCAGCCGGCCGATCTCGGCGCCGTCCTCCTCCAGCGCGAAATGGCCGGTATCGAACAGGTGCAGCTCCGCCTTGGGCAGGTCGCGCAGATAGGCGCGCGCGCCGACCGGCGGGAAGGCCTTGTCGTTCTTGCCCCAGACGATCAGCATCGGCGGCTGGTACTCGCGGAAATAGGCCTGCCACTGCGCGTATTGCGCCACGTTGCTGCCGTAGCTGTAGAACAGGTCCAGCTGGATCTCCTGGTTGCCGGGGCGGTCGAGGTAGGCCTGGTCGAGCGTCCAGGTGCCGGGGTCCAGGTGGCTGAGCTCGCGCGTCCCGTCCACGTAGTGCCAGCGCGTCACCTTCAACTGCAGCAGTTGGCGCAGGCGCTCGGCATTGGCCTCCGAACGATCGGCCCAGTAGGCCTTCAGCGGCTTCCAGAAATCGCCGGCGATGCCCTCCTCGTAGGCGTTGCCGTTCTGCGCGACGATCGCGGTGACGCGCTCGGGATGCGCCGCGGCGATCCGGTAGCCGACCGGCGCGCCGTAATCCTGCACGTACAGCGCGTAGCGCGTCAGGCCGAGGGTTTCGGTGAACCCGTCGATCACCTTGGCGAGATTGTCGAAGGTATAGCTGAAGCGATCCGGCGGCGGCATGTCGCTCTGGCCGAAGCCGGGATAGTCCGGCGCGATCACGTGGTAGCAGTCGGCCAGTTGCGGGATCAGGTTGCGGAACATCTGCGACGAGGTCGGGAAGCCGTGGAGCAGCAGCACGGTGGGGGCGTTCTTCGGGCCGGCCTCGCGATAGAAGATCTTCACGCCGTTCACGTCGAGGGTGTGATAGCTGACGGCATCGGCGCTTGCCGCGGGGGCGCCGGTCGACGCGACGGTGCCGGTGGCCTGCGCGGCGGGCGAGAGCGTGGCGAACGTGAGGGCGCAAGCGGCGGCCAGGCCGGCGAGGGTCGGGAATGTCATCGTGAAGGCTCCAGGGGCGATGTGATGGAAAGGAAAATCGTGCCGAGTTTGATTTGCATGACGAACTATTGATCCGTCATGCCGGCCGCTGAAGGTGGTCCGTATCAGCGTCGATCGTGTACCCGACGTCGTGCCGGCCATGAGGCCGTCACGAGAAATGGATGCGGGGACAACCAACGAGGCTGAAGCGCCATGATTTCCTCAGGACCGCGCGATCCAGGGATCGGATCGCATGGAGAGGAAGTCTAGGGGCGCGAAGGACTTGCAGGAATACGCCGGGGAGCGAATGGATCGTTCGCGAAACGCGAAGAATGGCGGCGGGGTGCCGATCACCCCGCGCGGGGCCGCTACTCAGTCGGTGGGGCCGGTGCAGCTTTTCGCGCCGGCGGCCATGACAGTGCAATGCTCCACGCTCCAGTGGCTGCTGCTCGACAGGCCGGCGCCGCCGGTCAGGCCCGCCAGCTTCCAGCGCGGGCTGAAATGCAGGTCGATGCGAGCGGTCTGGTTGGGCGTGCCCAGCGCGGGCAGCGGCGAAGCGCTCGCCAGCGCCTGCGTGACCGCGGCGTTCCAGGCCGGGTCGCCGCCGCCGTTGGCGGGCTGCAGCTCGGACGATTCGACCGCGCCGCTGCGGGAGAAATGCGTCGACAGCACCGCCTCGGGATAACCGTCGACGGCGGGACGTGCCACATACAGGCTGCCGCCGATCCGGCAGCCCACGTAACGCTGCCATTGCAGCGCGCTCAGGTGCGCCAGCGAAACAGGATCGCCGCCCTGCGCGGCCTGCTTCAGGCAGATCGAGGCGATCTGGTCGGGGGAGGGCATCGGCGGGTCGTTGGCGGCGCAGCCGGCCAGCGCCAGCGAGGCGATGAGCGCAAGCGGGGTGAGCGGGGTGAGCGAGGCGGGGGCGCTCCCGGCAGCGCGATTCCTGCGCGGCGATCTGATGGTCATGGTCTCTCTCGATTCGTTGTTCGTTGTCATAGGAATGAGCGCTATTCCAGCACCATCGCGATGCCGAGGCAAGCGCCGGCCGCGCCGGCGGTAACAGTCTGCGATTCGGCTTGCCTGGCGGGCAGCGGCGCCGCCGCGTCGTAGAATGCGCTCGATCGACTTCCCATCATCCCCAAGCCATCGGCGACGCGCATGGAAATCAAATGGATCGAGGACTTCATCGCCCTCGCGCAATACCAGAGCTTCTCGCGCGCGGCCGAGTTCCGCAACGTCACGCAATCGGGCTTCAGCCGCCGCATCCAGTCGCTGGAGCAGTGGATCGGCGCGGAGCTGATCGACCGCAGCAGCTTCCCGCCGGTGCTGACGCCGGCCGGGCGCCTGTTTCGCGAGGCCGCCGACGACATCCTGCACAAGCTGCACGACACGCGCGCCATCATCCGCACCGAGCAGCGCATCGCCGGGCGCGGCCTGCAGATCGCGGCCGGCCACACCATCGCGCTGAACTTCCTGCCGGGCTGGCTGAAGGCCTTGTCGGGCCATTTCGGCGAGGTGCGCGCGCGGGTGGTGCCGGCCAATGTCCACGATTCGATCCTCTCGCTGGTGAACGGCAACTGCGAACTGATGTTCGCCTACCACCATCCCGAGCTGCCGCTGCATCTCGACCCCGCGCGCTACGAGCACCTCACGGTCGGCCTCGATACGCTGCTGCCGGTCAGCCAGCCCACGCCGCGCGCCGCGCCGCGCTTTCGCCTGCCGGGCACCAGCAAGGCCGCGCTGCCGCTGATTTCGTATACGGAAACCAGCTATTTCGGGCGCTGCCAGGCGCTGCTGCTGTCGCGCGCGCCGGCCACGCCGATGCTGCGGCTGCACTTCGAGTCGGACATGGCCGAGGTGCTCAAGAAGCTGGTGGTCGAGGGCGAGGGCCTGGCCTGGCTGCCGCGCAGCGCGATCGCGCGCGAGCTCGCGGCCGGCGAGCTGGTGCCGGCGGGGCCGGCCGCCTGGCAGCTCGAGGTGGAGCTGCGTGTCTATCGCGATACCAGCAACCGCGGCGCCTTCGTCGATACGCTCTGGCAGCACCTGCGCGCCTCGGTCTGAGGCTCCCTGCCGCGGCTGTCCCCGGGATTTCCCTGCCTATGCGAATCACGCATACGCGCATGCCGGACCCGCATCGCGGGTTTTTTGACCGTCCCTACCATTCGTCCTGACGGTCGAGGCAAGCCGCTTTCCGCTTTCGTCCGTCGCCCGCGTCGAACCCCGACGTTTCCTCATCGACACGCGCCGCAGGACCCTCCAGGTTCGCCCGGCGCCTCCAGGGACGGACATGAAATCACGCCTCACTCCATGGATCGCGGTCGGCATGCTGCTCGGCATCGCGGCCGGCGGCTATTGCCACGCGACGGCGGCCGATGCCGCGCAAGCCCGGGACATCGCCGGCTACTTCTCGATCCTCACCGACATCTTCCTGCGGCTGATCAAGATGATCATCGCGCCGCTGGTGTTCGCCACCCTGGTGTCGGGGCTCGCCGGCATGGACGGCGGCCGCGACGTGGGCCGGATCGGCCTGCGCACCGTGCTGTGGTTCCTGTGCGCCTCCTTCGTGTCGCTGCTGATCGGGCTGGCCTTCGCCAACGCGCTGCAGCCCGGCGCCGGCCTGCACCTGGCGGCGGGCGCCGGGGAAAGCGTCGCGGGGCTCAACACGGCGGGGCTGAACCTGAAGGACGTGCTCACGCACGCCTTCCCCACCAGCCTGCTTGATGCGATGGCGCGCAACGACATCCTGCAGATCCTGGTGTTCTCGCTGTTCTTCGGGCTCGGGCTCGGCGCGCTCAGGCAGGACCCGCGCGTGGCCCTGCTGGTCGGCGCGATCGACGGCCTGGTGCCGGTGATGCTGCGGCTGACCGGCTACGTGATGCGCGCCGCGCCGTTCGGCGTGTTCGGCGCGATCGCCTCGGCCGTCACGCTGCGCGGGCTCGACGTGGTGCTCACCTATGGCCGGCTGATCGGCGCCTTCTATGCGGCGCTGGTGGTGCTGTGGCTGCTGCTGGTGGGCGTCGGCTGGCTGTTCCTGGGGCGCGACGTCGGCCGCCTGCTGAAGGCGGTGCGCGAGCCGGCCATGCTGGCCTTCTCGACGGCCAGCAGCGAGGCCGCCTATCCACGCCTGACCGAGCAGCTCGAACGTTTCGGCGTGCCGAAGAAGGTGGTGGGCTTCACGCTGCCGCTCGGCTACGCCTTCAACCTCGACGGCTCGATGATGTACCAGTCCTTCGCCGCGATCTTCATCGCCCAGGCTTTCGGCATCGACATGCCGGTCTCGCAGCAGTTGCTGATGCTGCTGGTCCTGATGCTGAGCAGCAAGGGCATGGCCAGCGTGCCGCGCGGCTCGGTGGTGGTGGTCGCCGCGGTCGCGCCGCTGTTCCATCTGCCCGCCGCGGGCGTGGCGCTGGTGCTGGCGATCGACCAGATCCTCGACATGGGACGCACCATGACCAACGTGATCGGCAATAGCGTGGCCACCGCCGTGATCGCGAAGTGGGAAGCGCGGCGCTCGGCGCGCGAGGTGGCCGAAGCGACGGAGCCGGGGCCGGTGTCGAGCGAGCTGCCGCGTCTCGAGCCGCTCGCGGGCGACGCGCGATGAGCGGCGCGAGCCTTCCGGCCGGCGCGCCGGCGCGGCGCCTCGGCATCGTCGGCGGGCTTGGGCCGCTGGCCGGCGCCGACCTGTACGCCAAGCTGATGCGCGCGGCCGGCACCATGCCGATCGATGCGATCCTGGCCCAGCATCCGCTGCGCGGCACGGCCCCGGATCGCGAGGCGAGCGCCGAGCGCAAGCTCCATGTGTTCGACCTGATCCGCGAGTTCGAGCAGCGCGGCGTGACCACCGTGGTGCTGCCCTGCTTCCTCAGCCACACCTTCCTCGACGAGTTGCGCGCGAACACCTCGCTGGCGATCGTCGACCTGGTCGAGGCGGTGCGCGAGCACGTGCGCCGCGCGTGGCCGGGCGCGCATCGCATCGGCGTGCTGGCCTCGGCGGCGACGCGCGAGCGGCGCCTGTTCGAGCGCTACTTCGCGGCGCCGGAATTCAGTCTCTGCCATCCCGGCGAGGTCGATGGCATCGATGCGGTGATGGAAGCGGTCTATGGCGCGGACGGCATTCGCGAGGGCGCGCTCGACGGGCGCCCGGTCGAGCTGCTGCGGCGTGCCTGCGCCTCGCTGATCGAGCAGGGCGCGGAGGTGATCGTGCCGGGCCTGACCGAGATCGCCCTGGTGCTGGACGCGCTCGGGCCGCTGCCGGTGCCGCTGGTCGACCCGAACCAGGTCTATGCGCGGCGCGTGCTCGCCGCCGACCACGAGGGCGCGCATGGCGGCCAGGCCGAGCCGTTCCGGATCGGCGTGGTCGGCGGCGTCGGGCCGGCGGCCACCGTCGATTTCCTGCGCAAGCTGGTGCAGCACACGCCGGCCGCGCGCGACCAGGACCACCTGAAGCTGATCGTCGAGCAGAATCCGCAGATCCCCGATCGCACCGCGCACCTGGTCGGCGAGGGCCCCGATCCGACCGTCTCGCTCTATGCCGCCTGCAAGCGCCTGGAGCAGGGCGGCGCGAAGCTGGTGGCGATCCCCTGCAATACCGCGCACGCCTTCGTCGAGCGGATCCAGCCGCGCCTGTCGATCCCGATCGTCAACATGCTGACGGTGACGGCGCGCCATCTGCGCGAGCGTTTTCCCGAGGCGCGCGAGATCGGCGTGCTGGCCACCTCGGGCACGCTCGCCAGCGGCGTCTATCGCGAGGCGCTGGCCGCCGAGGGTTTCGCGCAGCTCGTGCCGCCGCCGGCCTTGCAGGCGCGCGTGATGGCGGCGATCTACGGCGAGGCGGGCGTCAAGGCCGGGTTCGTGGAGGGCCGCTGCCGCGAGGACATCGAGGCCGCGCTCGATGCGCTGGTCGCGGCCGGCGCGCGCGTGGTGCTGCTCGGCTGCACCGAACTGCCGCTGCTGCTGCCGGCAGGCGAGATCGCAGGGCCCGCCGGCGCGCGCGTGAGCCTGGTCGACCCGACCGAGGTGCTGGCCAGGGCCTGCGTCGCGGCGGCGACCAGGGCGGCGAATGAGGCGGCAAATGAGGCGGCGAACGAGGCTGCAAACGAGGCTGCAAACGAGGCTGCAAACGAGGCGGAACCGCGGCGTTCCTTTTGATCGAATAAATCGATACTCAGATCGGAAAAATATCGTTTTTCATCGAAGATCGTAATCGGTAACATCGGTGTCACTGATCTGCCGCGCCGACGCGCGCGGCGGGCCGATTTCCCCTTGATACCTCGTTACGGAGTTTCGATCGATGAGCGCTTCCGCCGCCCCGCTGCTGCCTTTCCATATCGCCTTCCCGGTCCACAGCCTCGAGGCCGCGCGCGAATTCTACGGCGAGCTGCTCGGCTGCCCCGAGGGCCGCAGCTCGGCCGAATGGGTCGACTTCAACCTCTATGGCCACCAGATCGTCGCGCATCTCGCGCCGGACGAAACGGGCGTGGCGCGCACCAATGCCGTCGACGGCCACGGCGTGCCGGTCCGTCATTTCGGCGCGCTGCTGACGCTGGAGCAATGGCACCTGCTGGCCGACAAGCTGCGCGCGGCCGGCACGAAGTTCGTGATCGAGCCGTATGTCCGCTTCAAGGGCGAGCCCGGCGAGCAGGCCACCATGTTCTTCCTCGATCCGTCGGGCAACGCGCTCGAATTCAAGGCCTTCGCCGATCTCGGCAAGCTGTTCGCGAAGTAAGGCCGTCGCGGCCCTTCGTCCATCCCTTCGTCATCGTCCTGGAGCGCCGATGTCACGCTGCCATGTCGCGATCTCGGGCTTCGGCCAGATCGGCCGGGCCGTCGCCGAACTGCTGGCGGCGCGCCGCGCGCGTTATCGCGAGCGCTACGGGGTGGAGGTGCGGCTGGTCGGCATCAGCCGCTCGCGCGGCGCTCGCGTCGATCGCGAGGGCCTGCGCGATCCGCTCGCGGCCGATGCGCCGCTCGACGCGGCGCTGACGGGCGAGGCCTTCGTGGCCGCCGCGCGGCCCGACGTGCTGATCGAGGCCGGTCCGACCGACTACCTGACCGGCGGCGCCGCGCTCGGCTACCTGCGCGCGGCGCTCGCGGCCGGCGCGCACGGCATCGCGATCTCGAAGGGCGCGCTGGTGCTCGACTACCCGGGCCTGCGCGCGCTGGCCGATGCGAACGGCGTGCAGTTGAAGATCAGCGGCGCGACCTCGGCCGCGCTGCCGACCATCGACCTGCTCGACTACAACGCGGCCGGCTGCGAGGTGCGCGTGATGGAAGGCATCTTCACGGCCACCACCAACTACGTGCTGGACCGGATGATGGCCGGCATCGCCTTCGCCGATGCGCTGGCCGAGGCGCAGCGCGCCGGCATGGCCGAGCCCGATCCGCGCTTCGATGTCGAGGGCTGGGACACGGCCTGCAAGGTCTGCATCCTGGCCAACGCGGGTTTCGGCGCGCGGCTGGCGCTCGATGAGATCGCGCGCGAGGGCATCGCGCCGATCGAGGCGGGGCAACTGGCGCGCTGGCGCGCGGATGGCCTGGTGCCGAAGCTGGTCGGCCGCATCGAGCGGCGCGCGGGGGGCGAGGGGCGGGTGGAGGCTTCGGTGCGCCTGGCCACCTACGAGGCCGCGCATCCCTTCGCGGGGATCGGTGCCGGCATGAAGGCGGTGCGCATCGAGACAGACGCGATGGGCGAGCTGCTCGCGATCGGCCGCACCAGCCCGCTGGCGACGGCCGCCGCCGCGCTGAAGGATTTCGAGCACCTGCTGATGCTCGGCGTCGTCGGGCGCTGAGCCGCGCGCAATAAAAAAGGCAGGCGTTTCGCCTGCCTTCGCTCCGTTGCCGCCTGCCCGTCAGGCCGCCGGCCCCAGCTCGCGGATCGGGATCACGGTGCGCCCGCCGTTGTTGCGCAGCACGTCGCGCAGGTCGTTGATGACGGGGAACACCTCGTGGTTCCAGTCGGCGCCCTGCATGTCGTGCGCTTCCTGCTCGCGCTCGACGATCCAGCGGTCCTCCTTGAAGATCCGCTCGGTGAACCACACCAGCAGCGGCCAGGCCAGGTCCAGCGCGAAGGGCACCGAGGGCTTGCGGATCGACAGCAGCCCGAAGGTGCGGTTGGTGCGCTGCTGCTTGTCGAGCGGCACGTAGACGATCCACAGGTCCATCACCAGGGTGCCCTCGCTCGAGAGGATCTTGAGCGTCTGATAGGGATACTCGGTGCGGATCGTCATCACGCTCTTGTCGCTCTGGTCCTGCGGCTTCTTGCTGGCGCCGAACACCAGCGCCTCGCCGATCGGCTGCTTGCCCTCGGCGCGCGAGAAGGTGTAGTCGACCTCGACCCAGCCCTCGCCGCGGCGGCGTCCCAGCGAGCGCGCCTTCATCTGGCCCATCTCGCGGCGATGCAGGAACTGATGGTTCATGTCCATCAGGTTCTCGTGCATGAACGAGTAATGGCACTTGACCGCGCGGCCGAAGCGGCGCGTCTTGTACTTCGGGTCGGCCACCGTGGGCAGCTCGGGCACCGGCTTCTCGTCGGCCAGGGCGGGGTCGCCCGTGAACACGAAGATCAGCCCGCGCACCTCGCGGCACGGGTAGGCGCGCACGCCGTTGGGCAGGCGCTCCTTGCCCAGGTAGGGCACGTCCACGCATTTGCCGCTGCAATCGTAGGTCCAGCCGTGATAGCCGCAACGCAGCGCGTCGCCGTCGACCACGCCGGCGTGCAGCGGCACCTGGCGGTGCGCGCAACGGTCTTCCAGCGCAAAAACCGTTCCCGACTCGCCGCGAAACAACACGATCGGGTCGCCCGCGAATTGCACGCCGAGGGTCTTGCCGCGCTTCAGTTCGCGCGACCAGGCCAGGGGATACCAGAAGTCGGGATGGATCGGCACGCGGCGCAGATCGCGCACGGGCTGCGTGGCGGTCGAGTCGATCACGTTCTGGGTCGGTAAAGGCACTGCGTGCATGCGTGACATCTCCTTGCATTCCGGATGCTTCGACCATCGCGTGGGGACGCGAGGGAGTGATCCGGCGCAGTTTACGCGAAACCGGCCGGGATGCGGGGGCGGTGTGAAGGGATGGTGACAAACCCCTAGGGGGAAATGGGTGCCGGGTCGGGGATGGATCGCTGCTTATGGAGTGCCGGCTGCGCGTGGGCGGCGGCAAGCTTGCCGGGTGGTTCGATGCATGCACATCGATCGGGACGAAGCGGGGCCGGGAAGGGCATGGAAGCGGTCCCGGCATTCGGCGCCGGCTCCGATGCGGGTGCTCGGAGCCGGTGCTCGGCGTGGATGTCGGTGCCTGCGCCTGCGCGTGCTCGTGCTCGGGCTCGGGCTCAGGCTCGGGCTCAGGCTCAGGCTCAGGCTCAGGCTCAGGCTCAGGCTCAGGCTCAGGCGTGCGCCAGCCTCAGGCCGCGGCGGGCCGCCGGCCCAGCGGCGTCGTCTTGCGGCCGGCCGAGGCGAGCGCGGCCAGGCTGATCATCGCGGTGAGGACCAGGTAGAAGCTGGGCGCGCTGCGATCGCCCGTGGCGCTGGTGAGCCAGGTGACGATCGCGGGCGTGAAGCCGCCGAACACGGTCACGCCGATGTTGTAGGCCACCGACATGCCGGTCGAGCGCGTCGCGGCCGGGAACAGCTCCGACATCAGCGCCGGCAGCGCGCCGAAGTAGATCGACTTGAGCAGGGCCAGCCAGCAGACCAGCGCGAACAGGGTCGGCACCGAGACGTGCGCGACCGTGTACGAGAAGGCCGGCCAGGCGGTGACGGCGAACAGGATGCCGACCACCGCCATCTGCCGGCGGCGGCCGATGCGGTCCGACAGATGGCCGGCCAGCGGCGTGACGACGGTCAGGATCACGCCGCCGGCCATGGTGGCCGCGAAGCTGGTGGAGGTGGGCAGGTGCAACTGGCGGATCGCGAAGGTCGGCAGGTATTGCAGCAGGTAGTTGACGGCGGTCGACACGCTGAGCGCGCCGATCGCGACCAGCACCGCGCGCTTGTGGGTGGCGAGCAGGTCGCGCGCGGGCGACTCGGAGCGTTCGCCCTCGAGGAAGGCCGGCGCATCCTCCAGGAAGCGGCGCAGGTAGAGCCCGAGCGGGCCGATCAGGACGCCGAAGAAAAACGGCAGGCGCCAGCCCCAGGCGGCCAGCTCGGCCGGCGACAGCACCCGCGCCAGGCCGTAGCCGAACGAGGCGGCCAGCAGCAGCGCCAGGCCCTGGGTGGCGAACTGCCAGCTCGCCAGGAAACCGCGCCGGTGCGGCGCGTGCTCGATCAGCATCGCCGTGGAGGCGCCGAATTCGCCGCCGGCCGAGAAGCCCTGGATCAGGCGCGCGGCGAACACGCCGAGCGGCGCGGCGATGCCGATGCTCGCGTAGCCCGGCATCACCGCGATCAGGCCGGTGCCGATCATCATCAGGGTGACCGTCAGCATCAGCGCGGCACGCCGGCCGCGCCGGTCCGCATAGGCGCCCAGCACCAGGCCGCCGAGCGGGCGCACCAGGTAGGAGGCGCCGAACGAGCCGAAGGTCAGCAGCATCGAGGCCGTTTCGTTGCGGGCCGGGAAGAAGTGCTGGCCGATATAGACCGCGAAGAAGGCGTAGACGGCGATGTCGAACCACTCGAGCGCATTGCCGGCGGAGGTCGCGACGACGATCTGCACCAGGCTGGGCGGCTTGCGCGCGGGGGCGGGGGAGGGGACGGGACGGTTCATGGGACGCTCGATCGGTTCGGGTACGACGGCGGAGGCCGGCGTCGCCGCGCGGGAGGGCGGCGATGCCGGGCAGATGTGGCGCGCGGCGCGCCGGTCCTTACGCGCAGGCGGCGGCTGGCGCGGCGCTGGTGCGCCGGGCGTCGCGCGCGCGACGTTCGGCGACGATGCGCGCCGCGTCCTCGCCGAGGTCCCACCAGAGCCCGGCCATCACGGCCAGCGCCTCGCGCGCCACCGAGCCCAGCAGGTGCTCGTTCGGCGCGTGCTGCGCGCAGGCCGGGTAGGAATGCGGCACCCACAGCGTCGGCAGCCCGAGCGTGTCGGCGAACACGTGATTGGGCACCGTGCCGCCGAGATTGGGCAGCAGCGCCGGCGGCTTGCCGGTGGAGGCGCGCAGCGAGCCCAGCGCCCACTCGACCCAGGGATCGTCGGGGTCCAGCCGGGTGGCGGGCGAGCGCTGCGAGACCGTCACCCGCACCTCGTCGAAGCCGTGCCGGGCGAAGTGGGCCTCGAGATGCGCGAGCGCGTTCGCGGTGTCGGTGCCGACCACGTAGCGCAACTGGCAGATCGCCTTCGCGTCCGGCGGGATCGCGTTGACCGGTGCCTCGGGGTTGCCGGTTCGAAAGGCCAGCACCTCCAGGGTGTTCCAGGCGATCACGCGCTCGCTCGGCGTGAGGCCCGGCTCGCCCCAGTCGGGATCGATGGCCGGCGCGTTCTCGTCGCCGCCCAGCTCGATGTCGGCCAGCGCGCGGCGCACCGCGGCGGGGATCGGCGGCGGGCGCAGGCCCTCCACCGCGATCGCGCCGCGCCGGTCGATCAGGCTCGCGATCGCATGCGCGAGCACCGTGCCGGGATTGCGCAGCACGCCGCCCCAGTTGCCCGAGTGATGGCCGCCCTCGCGCAGCGCCACGCCCAGCTCGATGTTCAGGCCGCCGCGCGAGCCGAGGAAGAGGGTCGGGCGCTCGGCGCTCACGCGCGGGCCGTCGGAGGCGAGGAACAGGTCGGCGGCCAGCGCCTCGCGCTCCCGCGCGCAGATCGCGTCGAGCCCGGGCGAGCTGATTTCCTCGCCGGTCTCGAAGATCAGCTTGAGGTTGTAGCCGAGCCGGCCGCCGCGCGCCTCGATCACGGCCGCCAGCGCGGCCAGGTTGATCGAGTGCTGACCCTTGTTGTCGGCCGTGCCGCGTCCGTACCAGCGATCGCCCTCGACCGTCACACGCCAGGGCGCGAGGCCGGCGCGCCATTGCGCGTCGTAGCCGCGCACCACGTCGCCGTGGCCGTAGCTGAGCACGGTGGGCAGGGCGGGGTCCTCGATCCGCTCGGCGATCAGGAACGGCGCGCGCGCGCCGGCGGGGTTGTCGGCCAGCCGCGAGCGGAAGCCGAGCGCGGCCAGCGCCGGGGCGATCTCGTCGCTCAGGTAGGCATGCAGCGCCTCGGCCTGGGCGGGCTCCTGGCTTTCGGTGCGAAAGGCCACGCGGCGCGCGAGATCGGCCAGCAGCGCGCCGCCGTCGTGGGCGCGCACGGCGAGGTCGAGCGCCTGCTGGCGCGGGTTGCTGGCGGATTGGGTGGTGGACATCGGGGTCGCTCCTGGCAAGGCGGAAGGCTGGAATGCCCCACTCTAGGAACGCCAAAAATTCGCAACAATTACAAAGATGTCGAATAGACTTGCCGAAATGGCAAGGCAAGGCGCGTTCGCGCCGGGGAGAACGGGGCATGCTTCACGGCATCGCATTGCGGTATTTCGTCGAGGTGGCGCGCACCGGTTCGTTGGCGGCGGCCTCGGACACGCTGCACGTGGCCGTCTCCGCCATCAGCCGGCAGATCAGCAAGCTCGAGCAGGACGTCGGCGCGCCGTTGTTCGAGCGCATGCCGCGCGGCATGGTGCTGACCGAGGCGGGCGAGCTGCTGGCCGCGCATGCGCGGCGCGCGCTGCTGGAGGCCGAGGCGGTGATCGGCGAGATCTCGGCGGGGCGCGAGCAGGCGGGCGGGCTGGTGCGGCTGGGCTGCACCGAGGGTTTCACGCGTTCGTTCCTGCCCGAGGTGCTGGCTCGCCATCACGAGCGCGTGCCGCTGGCGCGCTACCAGCTGCGCTCGGGCACGCCGGCCCAGGTCGAGCACTGGGTGACGATCGGCGAGGTGGATCTGGGCATCGCCTTCTCGGGCGGCGGCACGCCCGCGGTCAGCATCGAATACGAGATCGACATGCCGGTGCGCGCGCTGCTCGCGCCGGCGCATCCGCTGGCCGCGCACGAGGCGCTGACGCTCGAGGACCTGCGCGCCTGGCCGCTGGCGCTGCTCGAACGCGGCAATACGGTGCGGCAGTTGTTCGACCTGTGCTGCGCGGCGCGCGGCGTGCGCATCGAGCCGCTGCTGTCGAGCAACAACTCGGCCGTGCTGCATGCCTTCGCGGCGCGCACCGGCGCCGTCACGCTCGGCAGCGCGGTGGCGCTCAAGGGGCTCGCGCAGGGCAGCACGCTGCTGGCGCGCGCGATCGACGAGCCCTTGCTGAACGAACGCCGGCTGCGCGTGATGAGCATGCGCGAGCGTCGCCTGCCGGCGGTGGCCAGGAGCCTGCTGGCCGAGTTGATCGCGCAACTCGGGGAGGCGTGAGCGGGGGGCGGTGGTGGAGTGATCCCGGGCGTTTGCGCTGGGGGTATTTCGCGGGGTTGCAGGTCAGGGACGTTAGGCGGGGCTGGAATTAACCCAATCTTCAATTCGCAAGCCGGCGACGCGCTCGAATTCGCGTGCGTTATGTGTCACGAGAATGGCGGCGGACGAGAGGGCATGGCCGGCAATCGACGCATCGTTGTATCCGATCGGCGTGCCCCTGGCGTTGAGGTCCATGCGAATTCGCGTCGCCGTATCGACGGCCGCGGCATCCCAAGCCAGCACGCCGTCGAGCCTCGATACGAATTCCGAAATGATCCCGGGTAATTTGGGAGACGCTTTTTTGCCAAGCGTGCCGTCTCGCATTTCCGCATAGGTAATGGCGGAGATAACGATCCGATGTTGGGCATCGACGCAGGCTTCAAGCCGCTGGAGAACCGAGGAGGGGGCCTTTCGAATGATGTACGAACAGATATTCGTATCGAGCATGTAGAGATGCGTCACCGGTCGGGCCCCGATTCCGGCTTCAGATCATCATCGCCGAGATCGAAGCGTCCCTCGGATGCAATCACATCACGGCGATCGTCGGTAAGGAAGTCGGATATCTCGCCACGATCCAGTTCGGCGAACGAGGTCCAGGAGGGTCTGACCGGACGCAATATGAGCGTATCGCCGTCGCGCCTGATTTCAAGTTCCGTTATCCCTTGATATTCGAGGTCTTTGGGGATGCGGATCGCTTGATTTCGTGAGTTTCTGAAAATGGATACGGTGCGCATGACCTTTCTCCGCCTGACTATAGACCTTGCCATTCAATGCCATATGTTGGCATATGTCAAGAGGCGCGGGCGCGCACGCGTCATCCGCGCGCCGGACAGCGAATGGTTCAAAAGGCGTGACGGCCAAGCTGGTCGTCGTGGCCAAATTGTGGCCGCGTTTCTTAAGCCCCGTTTAAGCCTCCTCCAACAAGATTTCCGCGCGAGATTTTCGCCGCCCGTCCCGACGAGCGATAACGACAGGAGGAAAACCGATGCGACTTCGAGCAGCGATCATGGCCGGCGCGCCGCTCGACGCGATGTTCGCCGGGCCGCCGGTGGTCCTGATGCGGATGCCGCAGCCGGTGCTGTACCTGGTGCCGGTGGCGCCGCCCGCGAGGACGGTCGCCCCGGCCCGCACGCCGGCCCCGATGCCCGCCGCGCCGGCGCCGACCACGCGCAAGCCCGGTCTCGAAGTCTGACTCATCGGCGTATCGAAGCCCGCCGCCGCCTGATCCGCGCGCGGCACCAGCAAACAGCCCGGTCGAAGCGATCCTGCTTCGACCGGGCTGTTTCGTTTTCGTGATCTGGCTCGCCTTCGCGGCCGGCGGCGGCCGCCGCCCGGCTCAGACGATCAGGCCGCGCCCGCTCGAGATGTCGCTGGCCAGCAGCACCGACAGCCGGCGCAGCGCCGCGTGCAGCTGGGTGCGATCGGGCGTGGCCCCCAGCGAGACGCGGATCGCGTTGGGCGCCTGGCCGCCGAGATGGAAGGCGGTGGACGGCGCCACCGCCAGCCCCTCGGCGCTGGCCGCCGCGGCCAGCTCGCCGGGTGCCCAGTAGCTCGGCAGCGGGTACCAGAGATGGATGCCGGCGCCGTCGCCATTGCTCGCGCCGAGCACCTGGGCGGCGGCGCGCTGCCGCTCGCGCGCCTCGCCGAGCACGCCGCCCAGCACCTGCGCGGCCGAGCCGTCGTTGATCCACTGCGTGACCAGCGCGTTGGTGAGCGGCGGCGCCATCAGCGAGAACGAGCGCAGCGCGCTCAGGAAGGCGTCGCGCAGGCTCTCGTCGGGCAGCGCCACGAAGGCGGTGCGCAGCCCCGGCGACAGGCATTTCGACAGCGTCGACACATACACCACCTGGGCCGGCGCGATCCTCGCCAGCGGCGGCGGCGCGTCGGGCGCGAACAGCCAGTAGGGATCGTCCTCGACGATCAGCACGCCGTGCCGCAGCGCCACCTTCAGCAGTTCCTGGCGACGCGGCGCCGGCATGGTGGTGCCGGTCGGATTCTGCAGCGTCGGATTCAGGTAGATCAGCCGCACCCCGCCGGGCTCGCGACAGGCCGCCTCGAGCGCATCGGGCCGCATGCCCTGCGCGTCCACCGCGATCGGCCTGGCCACGCGCCCCAGTTGCGAGGCCGCCAGCGGCAGCCCCGGGTAGATGTCCGGCTCGCAGGCGATGGTGTCGCCGGCGGCCGTCATGGCGATGATCAGCGCGGCCAGCGTGGCCTGCGCGCCGGGGGCGACCACCACGCGCGCGCGCGCCGGGTCGCCCAGCATCGGCCGCAGCCAGCCGACTGCGGTTTCGCGATCGGCCTCGCTGCCGCCGCCGACGTGGTAGGTCATCAGGAGATCGATGTCGCTGCGCAGCAGTACCTGCGACATGCCACGCCGCAGCAGCATCTCGAGGTCGACGCCGGCCGGCGGCGGCGGGATGTTCATGCTGAGGTCGACGCGCTGCGCCAGCTGGACCTTGGGCACCGCCACGAAGGTGCCGAGCGGCCCGCGTGCCTCCAGCAGGTGCCGCTGGCGCGCCTCGTTGAAGGCGCGCGTCACGGTGGTCAGGTCGACGCCGAGCCGGGCGGCCACCTGCCGTTGCGGCGGCACGCGATCGCCGGGCTGCAGGCGCCCGTCGGCGATCGCGTGCTCGATGAAGTTGGCGATCTGCAGGTAGCGCGGCCCTTGTCCGGCGACCAGCGCCGAGTTCCATACATCGATCGGATTCGAGTGTTTTTGCGTCATTCTGTCGCGGCTTGTATGCGTGATGTCTTACTCTACCATCCGACATCGAAGCGCGTAAATCCATACATGATGCGACTTGTATGCACGGCCTTGCCGGCCGCGCGTTCCGGGGGCCGGCAGCGACGGGCAGCGATGCGGATGGACGGATTTGCGTGCACGGCCAACACGGACATTCCATGCGCACTCCATCCTCCAGAACCCGGCCCGATGTCGAATCGGGACCACCGCTGTCCCCCTCGTCCCCTTGCCATGATTCGCTCGCCCCGCCCTCGCGTGCCGCTGCCGGTCGCGGTCGCGGCGCGCTGAAGGCGCTGGCGCCGCTGGCGCGCCTCGCGCCGGCCGCGGGCCTGCTGCTGCTCGGCGGCTGCAGCAGCGTGCTGATGAACCCGAAAGGCGACATCGGCGTGCAGGAAAAGCAGCTGATCCTGATCGCGCTGGGCCTGATGCTGCTGGTCGTGATCCCGGTGATCGCGCTGACGCTGTGGTTCGCCTGGCGCTATCGCGCCTCGAACCGCAGCGCCACCTACGCGCCGCGCTGGTCGCATTCGACCGCGATCGAGGTGGTGGTGTGGTCGATCCCCTGCGTGATCGTGGTGATCCTCGCGGGGCTGATCTGGCGCACCACGCTGAGCCTCGATCCCTACAAGCCGATCGAGTCGGGCGAGAAGCCGGTGCGCGTCGAGGTGATCGCGCTGAACTGGAAGTGGCTGTTCATCTATCCCGACTACGGCGTCGCCTCGGTCAACGAGCTGGCGGTGCCGGTCGGCACGCCGGTCGATTTCCGCCTGACCGCCGAATCGCTGATGAACTCCTTCTTCATCCCGCAGCTCGGCACCCAGGTCTACGCGATGCCGAGCATGCAGACGCGCCTGCACCTGATCGCCGATGAAGCCGGCACCTACCTGGGCCAGTCGGCGGCCTTCAGCGGCCCCGGCTTCTCGGACATGCACTTCAAGACCTACGCCACCAGCCGCGGCGAATTCGATGCCTGGATCGCGCGCGCCAGGGCTGCGAGCGTGTCGCTCGACGCGGCGGCCTACGCGCGGCTCGCGCAGCCCAGCGAGAAGAACGCGCCGACGCTCTACGCGAGCGTGGTGCCGGACCTGTTCGACAACATCGTCGCCACCGCGATGCGCGCAGGCTCGGCCAACCCGAGCTGCACGGCGCCCTCGCCGGGCGTGATCCCGGCCACCATCCAGTCGGCCGGCGCCGGCGCGATCTCCCTTTCCCCCGGCGCCGCCAAGGCGCCGATCCTGGCTACCCGGTAAACATCATGTTTGGAAAGCTCACACTCGATGCCGTTCCCTGGCACGAACCCATCATCATGGGCACCCTGGCCGTGGTGCTCGTGCTCGGCGCGGCCCTGCTCGGCGCGATCACCTACGCGGGCAAATGGACCTACCTGTGGCGCGAATGGTTCACCTCGGTCGACCACAAGAAGATCGGCGTGATGTACATCGTGATGGCGATCGTGATGCTGCTGCGCGGCTTCGCGGACGCGATCATGATGCGCGCGCAGCAGGCGATCGCCAACAACGACGCGGCCGGCTACCTGCCGCCGCATCACTACGACCAGATCTTCACCGCGCACGGCGTGATCATGATCTTCTTCGTGGCGACGCCGCTGATCATCGGCCTGATGAACGTGGTGGTGCCGCTTCAGATCGGCGCGCGCGACGTGGCCTATCCGTTCCTGAACTCGCTGAGCTTCTGGTTCGCGGTGGTGGGCGCGGGGCTGGTGATGGTCTCGATGTTCGTCGGCGATTTCGCGGCCACCGGCTGGGTGGCCTATCCGCCGCTCTCGGAGCTCGGCTACAGCCCGACGGTGGGGGTGGACTACTACATCTGGTCCCTGCAGATATCGGGGCTCGGCACCACGCTGACCGGCATCAACTTCATCGTCACGATCCTGCGCATGCGCGCGCCGACCCAGAAGCTGATGCAGATGCCGGTGTTCGTCTGGACCGCGCTGATCACCAACATCCTGATCGTCGCCGTGTTCCCGGTGCTGACCGGCACGCTCGCGCTGCTGACCGCCGACCGCTACCTGGGCATGCACTTCTTCACGAACGAGCTCGGCGGCAACGCGATGATGTACATCAACCTGATCTGGGTCTGGGGCCATCCCGAGGTGTACATCCTGATCCTGCCGGCCTTCGGCGCCTTCTCGGAGATCATCGCGACCTTCTCGGGCAAGCCGCTGTTCGGCTACAAGTCGATGGTCTATGCCACCGCCTCGATCGGCGTGCTGTCCTTCTTCGTCTGGCTGCACCACTTCTTCACGATGGGCTCGGGCGCGAACGTCAACGCCTTCTTCGGGATCATGACCACCATCATCTCGATCCCGACCGGCGTGAAGCTGTTCAACTGGCTGTTCACCATGTACCGCGGCCGGATCCGCTATCACAGCGCGACCCTGTGGACCATCGGCTTCATGATCACCTTCGCGGTGGGCGGCATGACCGGCGTGCTGCTGGCCGTGCCGGGCGCCGACTTCGTGCTGCACAACAGCCTGTTCCTGGTGGCGCACTTCCATAACGTGATCATCGGCGGCGTGGTGTTCGGCTGCCTGGCCGGCATCAGCTTCTGGTTCCCCAAGGTGTTCGGCTTCACGCTCGACGAGTTCTGGGGCAAGGTCTCGTTCTGGTGCTGGCTGATCGGCTACTGGCTGGCCTTCACGCCGCTCTACGTGCTCGGCTTCGAGGGCATGACGCGCCGCATGAACCACTACTCGGTGCCGCAATGGCACCCTTGGCTGGTGGTCGCGCTGGTCGGCGCGGTGTTCGTCGGCATGGGCATCCTGGCGATGCTGGTGCAGATCTATGTGAGCGTGCGCCGCCGCAACGAACTGCGCGACGAGACGGGCGATCCCTGGAACGGCCGCAGCCTCGAATGGTCGACTTCCTCGCCCGCGCCGTTCTACAACTTCGCGATCGTGCCGACCATCACCTCGGTCGAGCAGCACTGGGACGACAAGGACAGCGGCCGCGCCTATCGCCAGCCGACGCAGTACGAGGACATCCACATGCCGCGCAATACCGGCGCGGGGGTGATCATCGCCGCGTTCAGCGCCGTGTTCGGCTTCGCCTTCGTCTGGCACATGTGGCCGTTCGTGGTGCTGGGCCTGCTCGGCATGGTGGGCACCTTCATCGCGCGCAGCTACGACACCGACACCGACTACTACGTCCCCGCCGCCGAAGTCGAGCGGATCGAGAACGCGCGTTTCGCGCAACTGCAGCGTCACGTTCCCGTGGTGCCGCTCAATGAAACCGAGGTCGCATGATGAGCGCCCAGACCCTTGCGCACGGCCATGAGGATGGCCACCACGACGACGGCGGCAAGACCACCGTCGGCTTCTGGATCTACCTGATGAGCGACTGCCTGATCTTCGCGACGCTGTTCGCGACCTTCGGGGTGCTCGCCAACGCCACGGCCGGCGGCCCCACCGGGCAGGGCCTGTTCGAGCTCGACTACGTGCTCGGCGAAACCATGCTGCTGCTGGTCAGCAGCTTCACCTTCGGGCTGGCGATGCTGGCCATGAACGCCGGCCGGCGCGGCGCGGTGATCGCCTGGCTGGCGATCACCTTCGTGTTCGGCGCCGGCTTCATCGGCATGGAAGTGCACGAGTTCGCCAAGCTGGTGGCCGACGGCGCGGGCCCGCATACCAGCGCCTTCCTGTCGGCCTACTTCGGGCTGGTGGGCACCCACGGCCTGCACGTCACCTGCGGCCTGCTGTGGATCGGCGTGATGATGCACCAGGTCTGGAAGTTCGGCCTGAACGGCATGGTGCAGCGTCGCCTGGCCTGCCTCAGCATGTTCTGGCACTTCCTGGACCTGGTCTGGATCTGCGTGTTTACCTTCGTCTACCTGCGGGAGTTCGTATGAAGCCCACGTCCCACGCGCCCGCCGCGCATCATGCGCACGATGCCTCGCACGGCACGCTCAAGGGTTATGTGATCGGCATGATCCTGTCGGTACTGCTGACCTTCGTCTCGTTCGGCGCGGTGATGACCGACATCGTGCCGCGCGGCTGGGGCCTGGCCGCGATCGTGATCGCCTGCATCGCACAGCTGATCGTGCAGTTGTTCTACTTCCTGCATATCGGCACGGCGCGCAGCCAGCGCGCCAACACGGGCATCTTCCTGTGCACGGGCTTCCTGATCGCGGTGATCGTCGGGCTCTCGCTGTGGGTGATCCACAATGCCAACGTCAACATGATGCCGACGCACATCACGATCGAGCGCGCGATGGCGAAGGACTGAGTTGTCGCCGCTGATACGGCGGCCGTTGCAAAGGCGCTTTGCCCCCGGGCACTGCGCCTTTTTTCATGCACGCGCCGCTCAGATGGTCGGCGTGGCCAGGTGGTGCGGATCGCCGAGCGCGTCGGCCACCAGGCGCAGCGCCTCGCGGCAGTCCTCGGGCGTTTGCGGGCCGCCCAGGCAGAGGCGTATCGCGTTGGGCGGGTTGCCGTCGGTGGAGAAGGCCGCGCCCGCCACCGCCGCCACGCCGCGATTGCGCAACTGCTGGGCCAGCTCGGGCGCGAAGCGATGGCAGTCGGCGGGGATCGGCAGCCACAGGTGGAAGCCGTTCGGATGCGCGTCGAAGCGCCAGTCGCGCAACACCTGGGCGGCGATCGCCATGCGCGCGCCGCCCTCGGCGTGGATCGCCTCCAGCATCGCCAGCGCGGTGCCGTCGTTGACCCACTGGGTGGCCAGCAGCATCGTGTAGGGGCTCGGCATCACCGTGGTGGCGCGCAGCGCGCCGGCGATGCGCTGCGCCTGCCGCGCCGAGGGCGCGAGCAGGTAGGCGATGCGCAGCCCCGCGCCGAAGTTCTTCGACATGCCCGTCACGTAGTAGGTCAGCTCGGGCGCGAGCAAGGCGAGCGGCGGCGGCGCGCCTTGCGGCAGCATCGCGTAGGCGTCGTCCTCGACGATCGGCACGTTGTAGCGCAGCGCCACGTCGGCCAGCGCCTCGCGGCGGTGGAAGGGGATGGTCAGCGTGCTGGGGTTCTGCAGGGTGGGGTTGCAGTAGAACGCGGCCGGCTTGTGGCTCTTGCAGAGCGACTCGAAGGCATGCGGCAGCGGGCCGTCCTCGTCGCGCGGCAGCGCCTGCAGGCGCACGCCGAGCTGCGAGGCGATCGCCTTGATGCCGGGATAGGCCAGCGCGTCGAGCGCGAGCGTGTCGCCGGGGCGCGCCAGCAGCGAGACCAGGGCCACCAGCGCGCTGTGGATGCCGGGGCAGACCAGCACCGCCTCGCCGTTGCAGCCCGGCAGCCGCCGGCCCAGCCAGGCGCGGCCGGCGGCGCGATCGGCGGGCGCGCCGCCGAAATCCTGGTAGCGCAGCAACTGGTAGGGATCGGCGCGCGCATGCAGCGCGGCGGCCGATTCGGCCAGGCGCGCGGCCATCGCCGGCGGCTCGGGCGGCATGTTCATCGACATCTCGACGCTGCCGCCGCCCGACAGCGGCAAGGTCTGGGTCGGGCCGCGCACGAAGGTGCCGCTGCCGGCGCGGCTGTCGAGCAGGCCGCGCTTGCGCGCCTCGGCATAGGCGCGCGCCACCGTGGTGTAGTTCAGGCGCAGCGCGTCGGCCAGCTCGCGCAGGCCCGGCATGCGGTCGCGCGGCTTGAGCCGGCCCACCGCCACGTCCTCCTCGATCAATTCCGGAATCAGCAGATAGGCGGGCTGGCGGCTCTCGGCCAGCCGTTTCGACCAATGGGCGAGCGAGTGATCCATGGCGGGCGTCCCTGCGGGCGGTTGACCTCGATACGTCCGACGTTAACACGCGAATTCGCGCGAAAAAAAATCGATCGGATGCCGAATCGAAACCGATCGCATTGATCGGGTGACAGATCGTTTTTGATGCAGGCATGCACGCGCGAGGCGCATCGCGCTGCGCCAGCGCGGTGCGCGCCGGCCGCGCGGCGCGGGCTCGGGCACC
>NZ_VWWK01000057.1:0-36886 GCF_011753035.1 Burkholderia sp. Ax-1720
GGCCACGCCGAATCCGGCACCTGCCGCGCCGGCCACCGCGCCGAACGCCGTGGCCCCGTCCGCGCCGGCTCCCTCGCCGGCCGTGCCTGCCTCGATGTCGAGCGCAGCGCAGGCAGCGGCCCCTGCCGCTTCGGCACCGGCCGCCTCGACGCCCGCTGCCTCGACGCCCACCACATCGGCACCCGCTGCCGCCTCGGCTGCCACGCCGAATCCCTGAGCCTGCACTTGCGCCCATCCTCGTCGCTCATCGCGAGCGACGAGGAATATCCCCCGCCGAGTATCAAAATCCATCAACGATGCGATGTGTCGTTGACACCACCGCTCGCCAATCGATTTGAATATCGATATTCAAATCAATAAACCCCGCCTTATTTTCGCTTTATCCCTCATCCATCCCGATTCATTCATCCCGGAATATTTTTCGATTTATTTGCCGATACGCTCGGCGAGCCGTGTTTCAAACGGCAGCCAATGATGCAGACAAAGGATTCAGGCTTCACTCATTGATCTTCAGGAGGAAAGCATGTCCGATACGCAAATCTCATCGAATCGCGCCGGGGAATTCTCGATTCCGCCCAATACCCAGTTCCGCGCGATCTTCTTCGCCAATGCCGCCGAGCAGCAGCACATCAAGCTGTTCATCGGCGACAGCCAGGAACCGGCGGCCTATCACAAGCTGACCACGCGCGACGGCCCGCGCGAATCCACGCTCAATTCCGGCAACGGCAAGATCCGCTTCGAGGTAACGGTCAACGGCAAGAAATCGGCCACCGATGCGCGGCTCGCGCCGATCAACGGCAAGAAGTCCGATGGCCAGCCGTTCACGGTCAATTTCGGCATCCTCGTTTCGGAAGACGGCCACGACAGCGACTACAACGACGGGATCGCGGTCCTGCAATGGCCGATCGGCTGAGAAAAAAGAAACAGGAATGCAAAACGGCCGCCCCGAATACGGGCGGCCGTTTTTCGATGCATCACGCCTCGCTCCGGCATTCGTCCGGAGCGGGACACACGCGATTCGCTCAATCCCATTCAGGCGCCAGGCCAGCCGGGCTCACTTCGCGGCCGTTGCGCTCGAGGCCGGCGATGCGCGCCATCTCCGCGTCGCTCAGCTTCAGGTCGCGAGCCAGCAGGTTGCTGGCCAGGTTGGCGCGCTTGGTCGACGAGGGGATCACCGCGTGACCGAGCTGCAGGGCCCAGGCCAGCGCCACCTGCGCCGGCGTCGCGCCATGCGCGGCCGCGATCTCGCCGAGCACCGGGTCGCCCAGCACCTTGCCGTAGGCCAGCGTCATGTACGAGGTCACGGCGATGCCCTGCGATTCGAGGAAGGCCACCAGCTTGCGATTCTGCAGATAGGGGCTCAGCTCGATCTGGTTGGTCGCGATCGCCTCGGCGCCGAGCACCTCGATCGCCTCCTGCGTCAGCGCGATATTGAAGTTCGAGATGCCGATCTCGCGCGTCAGGCCGCGCGCCTTGGCTTCGGCCAGCGCCTCCAGCGTGGCCGCCAGCGGCACGCCGTTGCCGGGCGCGGGCCAATGGATCAGCGTCAGGTCCACCTGGTCGGTGCGCAGCTTGGCAAGGCTCGCCTCGAGGCTCGGCGCCAGCTTGTCGGCCGCGTAATGGTCGACCCAGATCTTGGTGGTGAGGTACAGCTCCTGGCGCGCCACGCCCGATTCGGCGATCGCGCGGCCGACGTCGGCCTCGTTGTCGTAGATCTGCGCGGTGTCGATCGCGCGATAGCCGAGCTCGAGCGCGTCGCGCACCGAGTCGACCACCACCTGCCCTTTCAGGCGAAACGTGCCGAGGCCGAACGGAGGAAGGCTAGTCATGATTCGTTGTCCTGTCGATGAGTGCCGGCGCGATGCCGGCCGGATAAGGATGAAATGCGGATGAAAAGCGGATAAAAAGCCGATGAAAAGCGGCGCGCCGGGCGCGCCGCGCGAGTCTTCGGGCGCTCAGCAGGCCAGCGCCCGCGGACGGCGGCGCAGTTGCGAGAGCACCAGCAGCAGGCCCAGCACCGCGATTCCCGCGCCGACCATCGGCACCGCCGAGTAACCGAGGCCCGAGGAGATCGCCGCGCCGCCGGCCGCCGCGCCCAGCGCGTTGCCGAGGTTGAAGGCGCCCACGTTGACCGAGGAGGCCAGGCCCGGCGCTTCCGAGGCGGCGCGCATCACGCGCATCTGCAGCGGCGGCACTACCGCGAAGGTCGCGATGCCCCATACCAGCAGGGCCAGCGCGGCGCCCACATGGGTCGCGGCCAGCATCGGGAAGGCCAGCATCACCACGATCAGCAGCAGCAGGAAGGCGATCAGGCTGCCGTCCAGCGAGCGGTCGGCGAGGCGGCCGCCGGCCACGTTGCCGATCGAGAAACCGACGCCGATCAGCACCAGCATCGCGGTGACGAAACCCGGCGTGGCATGCGTGAGCTGCGCGAGGGTCGGCGCCACGTAGGTGTAGAGCGTAAACATCGCGCCCGCGCCCAGCACCGTGGTGGCCAGCGCGCCCAGCACCACGGGGCGCGTGAGTACCGCGAGTTCGGCGCGCAAATCCGGCATGCGGCCCGACTCGCCCCTGGGCAGGGCCGCGAACAGCCCCGCGATCGCCAGCAGGCCGAGGCCCGCGGTGGCGACGAAGGACATCCGCCAGCCGATCATCTGGCCGAGCCAGGTGGCCGCCGGCACGCCGCCCACATTGGCGATGGTGAGGCCCATGAACATGGTCGCCACCGCGCTGGCCTGCCGCTCGCGCGGCACCACCGAGGCCGCCACCACCGAGCCGATGCCGAAGAAGGCGCCATGGTTGAGGCTGGTGACGAGGCGCGCCAGCAGCAGCGTGGTGTAGTCGGGCGCCGCCGCCGAGAGCAGGTTGCCGATCGTGAAGATGCCCATCAGCAGCATCAGCGCGGTGCGCCGCGAGGCGCGCGCCAGCAGCAGGGTCATCACCGGCGCGCCGACCATCACGCCGATCGCGTAGGCGCTGATCAGCATGCCGGCGCTCGGGATCGTGACATGCACGCCCTCGGCGATCACCGGCAGCAGCCCCATCGGCGAGAACTCGGTGGTGCCGATGCCGAACGCGCCGACGGCCAGCGCGAGCAGCGGAAGCGTCGAGCGCGGGGCCGACGCGGCGGTGGAGGAGGAAGCGTTCATGGCAGCGGGTCCTGTGGCGAAGCGGACGACGGACGCCCGCGATTTCGGTTGATGCGTAGTGTGCCCGCGATGTTGCCATGCAAAAAGCCGGTCGTCGTGGAAAGACCCTTGACTCGAAGTCAATGATCGGGGCACTGGCGAACCCTCCACCCTTGCCATTTCAAGGCAAGGACACGCGTCATCATTCACGCTTATTGTTTCGATAAGTGTTTTTTATTGCTCCATCATCACGAATCTCCGCGCAATATGCCAATTCCCTTCATTGCTCCGGCGATCCGGCCGTAGCCCGCATTCCTGCACGAATTTCTTCCCGAATCCCAAATACGATCTTTTGCTCTGTTGATGCATAATTGATCTATCGCGCCGCAGCACGGCTGGACGGCGCCGCCCTTCATAAGCATCGAGACAGGAGACAAGGCATGAGCACCGAATCGCTCGCGATCGACACCGGCCGAAAGCGCTCGCAGGCCGCCACCATGCGCATCACGGCGGCCGTCGCCGCGATCGCCGGCGGCCTCTACGGCTACGACACCGGCATCATCTCGGGCGCGCTGCCGCTGATCGCGCGCGATTTCGCGCTCGACTACCGCGCCCAGGAATGGGTGGCCGCGGCGATCCTGCTCGGCGCCGTGATCGGCGCGCTGGCCTGCACGCGCCTGTCGGCCAGCCTGGGCCGGCGCCGCACGATCCTGGTCGTGTCCGCGATCTACACCGTCGGCGTGATCGCCGCCGCGCTGTCGCCTTCGGCGCTCTGGCTGGGCGCGGCGCGCCTGGTGCTCGGCTTCGCGGTGGGTGGCTCGACCCAGATCGTGCCCACCTACATCGCCGAACTCGCCGAGCCGGCGCGGCGCGGCCGGCTGGTCACTTACTTCAACGTCTCGATCGGGATCGGCATCCTGATGGCGGCCATCGTCGGCGTGGCCGGCCAGCAGCTGGTGGACTGGCGGCTGATGATCGGCCTGGCGGTGCTGCCCTCGCTGGTGCTGCTGTTCGGCATCTCGCGGCTGCCCGGCAGCCCGCGCTGGCTGGTCGAGCAGGACCGCCTGCACGATGCCAGCGCCGCGCTCGCGCAGGTGCGCGACTCGGAGCGCGCGGTGCGCGAGGAGCTGGCCGAGATCCGCGCCACCGTCGAGCGGCAGCGCCGCGACGGCGCCGGCGGCTGGCGCGCGATGCGCGAGCCCTGGGTCAGGCCCGCGCTGGTCGCCGGGCTCGGCGTGGCCGCCTTCACCCAGCTCACCGGCATCGAGATGATGATCTACTACACGCCGACCTTCCTGCGCGACGCCGGCTTCGGCGCCTCGGCCGCGCTCTGGGCGGCGCTGGGCGTGGCCACCACCTACCTGGTGATGACCTTCGTCGGCAAGCTCCTGATCGACCACGTCGGGCGCCGCGCGCTGAGCCTGGCGACGCTGCCGGTGGCCGCCGCCAGCCTCGCCGCGCTCGGCTGGGTGCTGCAGGACGGCGCCGGCGGCGCGCAGCGGCCGCTGTGGATCGTGGCCTGCCTGATCGTGTTCATGATCTTCAACTCGGGCGGCATCCAGCTGATCGGCTGGCTGCTCGGCTCCGAACTCTATCCGGTAGCGATCCGCAACCAGGCCACCGGCGCGCACGCGGCCACGCTGTGGGGTTCGAACCTGCTGCTCACGGGCACCGCGCTGAGCATGACGCAATGGCTGGGGGTGGGCGGCGCGATGTGGGTCTATGCGGCGCTGAACCTGCTGGCCTGCCTGTTCATCTATTTCGCGGTCCCGGAGACGCGCGGGCGCAGCCTCGAGCACATCGAGCGCGCGCTCAAGGAAGGCCGCTTCACGCCGCGCGCCGCCGCCCGCGCGCGCCGCACGCCCTGAAACACCGCGGCCGCGGCGGTCGCCGACGGGCAAACCCATGTCGGGCGCCGGGATGACCGGCGCCCGACGTTCCCGGTATCATGGCCGGTTACCGCAGGAGAACTTCCCCATGTCATCCCCCTTCCCTTCCACGCTGCGCACCGATCGCGCCCTGATCAGCGACTGCGACGGCGTGCTGGTCGACAGCGAGGCCATCGCCGAACGCATCGTCATCGAGCGCCTCGAGGCGCTCTGGCAGGTCGAGGGCGTGCACGACGCGATCCGCCCGCTGCTCGGCATGCGCACGGCCGTGGTGCTGACCGAGGCCGCCAAGGTGTTCGGCCGCAGCATCGACGAGCCGCAGATCCACGCGATCCGCGAGGAGATCCGCACGCGCGCGGCCGATGCGCCCGAGATCGCCGGCGCGGTCGAGGCGCTGAAGTCGATCGAGCTGCGCCTGGCCTGCGCCAGCAACAGCGACCTCGATTATGTCGAGCGCGTGGTCAAGCGGCTCGGCCTGGACAGCGTCTTCGGCAACCGCCTCTTCACGGGCGAGCGCGTGGCACGGCCCAAGCCCGCGCCCGATGTCTACCTGGCCGCCTCCGAGACGCTGCAGGTGCCGCCTTCGGGCTGCGCGGTGGTGGAGGACAGCGTGACGGGCGCGCGTGCCGCGCTGGCCGCCGGCATGACCGTGCTCGGCTTCACCGGCAGCGCGCACTCGCCGGCCGAGCGGCGCGAGGCGCTGCGCGAGATCGGTGTGCACGTCACCTTCGAGCGCATGACGGAATTGCCCGGCGTGGTGGCGCGCTGGCTCGACGGCGAGTTCGGCGTGGCCAGCGATTCGTCGCAGCCGGCGAATTCGGCGGCCTGAGCCGGCGCCGATCGCCGGGCGGCGGCCGACCTCGGCCCGGCGGCGATAAATCGATTCGGTGCCGTAAAAACAAAACGGGCCGTCTCCCGCGAGACGGCCCGTTTCGTCACGACGCGGCGGCCATGCACCGCCGCGTGCCGTTCATCCGGCGCTCAGAGCGCCGGGATCACGTCGATGCGCAGCGCGGCACCGCCGTTGGCGACTTCCAGCAGGCGATCGACGTTCGGGTGCGCGCCGGGACGGTTGCGCGCGTCGGCCGTGTGCTCGCCGAACACCGCCAGGCCATGCTCGGCCGCCTTCGCGTCGAGCGTGCCGAACACCAGTTGCAGATAGTGATAGACGGCCAGCGAGCCTTGCTTGCCGGGCTTGTTCTCGATGGTGGCGAGCACCGCACCGCTGGCATCGACCAGGTCGATCCGTTCGATGCCGTCGATCGGCGGCAGTTGGGCGAGGTTGTCCTTGAAGACGGGGGTCGGTTGAATCACGGCAGGCTCCGCTGAAGGTCGGTAAAAGTGGGCGGGCCGTATCTTAGTCGATATTCCCGGTCGACATTGTCGGCCGCCATCGGCGCGACGCGCCTGCCTCGCCGATCGACACAGGCCGGCGCGGTTTTTCGGCGCCCGGTAGAATCGGTCGCTTCGTTCACCGCCCCGCCCCTTGCCATGACGCATTTCGCTCCCGTGCGGCTCGACCATGCGAGCCGCCTGCTGAACCACGGCCCGACCGTGCTGGTCACCAGCACCGACGGCACCCGCCGCGACGTGATGGCCGCCGCCTGGTCGATGCCGGTCGAATTCACGCCGCCGCGCCTGGCCGTGGTGATCGACAAGAACACCTACACGCGCGAGCTGATCGCCAAGAGCGGCATCTTCGGCATCGTGGTGCCGGGCTTCGCCGCGCTCGACCTCACCTTCGCGGTGGGCAGCACGAGCGGCCGCGACGAGGACAAGTTCGCGCGCTACGCGATCGACGCGCGCCCCGGCCCCGCACTGGGCGTGCCGGTGATCGAGACCGGCTGCGCGGCCTGGCTCGAATGCCGCCTGATTCCGGAGCAACACACCGAGGATGCCTACGACACCTGCTTCTGCGAGGTGGTCTCGGCCGCCGCCGACAGCCGCGTGTTTGCCAACGGCCACTGGAACCTCGACGACAGCCACCCGGAGCTGCACACCATCCATCATCTCGGCGCCGGCAAGTTCGTGCGCGCCTCGAGCATCACGCAGGCCAAGCCGCTGTAAGCGGCCAGGCGCTCAGCCGCGCCGCCCGCCCCTGCCTGCCGCCGCCCGCCTTCCGACGGGCGGCGGCCTCCCTCACAGCAAGGCCACCAGGTTCGCGACCACCTGCTCGCGCTCGCGTTCGCGCGTGGCCAGCGCCAGGCGCGCCACCGCCGGCACGCCGTCGATGTCGAGATAACGCACGCCCTGCACCCGCACCTGCTCGAACGCGGCCGGCACGATCGACAGCCCGAGCCCGGCCGCCACCAGGTTGATCACCGAGGAGATCTGCGGCGCCTCCTGCGCGAGCCGCGGCAGGAAGCCCGCGCGCCGGCAGGCATCGAGGATCTCGGCGTAGAGCGTGGCGCCGGCCGGCCCCGGCACCAGCACGAAGGCCTCGTCGGCGAGCTCGGCCAATGCCACGCGCCGCCGCTGCGCGAAGCGATGCGAGGCCGGCACCACCAGCTTCATCGGCTCGTCGGGAAACGGCCGCAGCGCCAGGCCCTCGAACGAGCTCGGGCCCGGCCGCACGAACACCGCGTCGAGCCGCTCGTCCGCGAGGCGCCGCACCAGCTCGGGCGTGTTGGCCTCGTCGAGCGACACGTCCACACCGGGATAGGCCGCCTTGAAGCGCTGGATCAGCGCCGGCACCACGGGGTTGAACACGGCCGAGGCGGTGAAGCCGAGCCGCAGGATGCCGGTTTCGCCATTGCCGGCCTGCTGGGCCGCACGCCGCGCCCGCGCCGCGTCGTCGAGCACCCGCGCGGCCTCGACGCGGAAGGCCTGGCCCGCGCTGGTCAGCACCACGCCGTGCGCGGTGCGCCGGAACAGCTCGACGCCGAGCTCGCGCTCCAGGTTGCGGATCTGCTGGCTGAGCGGCGGCTGGCCGATGCCGAGCCGCTCGGCCGCGCGCGTCACATTCGATTCCTCGGCGATCGCGAGGAAATAACGGAGATGGCGGAGTTCCATGAGATATCTGTAAAACGTCTTTCTTTGATCCTTTTCATATATTGGACAGTATAACTAGCGGCGCGGACAATCGGGGCTGTCGTCAAGTCCTTACGCCCGTACCATCATGAGCCCTGCTTCCTCCCCCGCCCCGGCAGCCGCCGACACGCGCGTCGCCCCCGGCAGCGCCGACTATCGCCGCATCAGCCTCGCGCTGTTCCTGGCCGGTTTCTCGACCTTCTCGCTGCTGTACTGCGTGCAGCCGCTGCTGCCGCTGTTCGCGCAGGCCTTCTCGATCGGCGCGGCGCAGAGCTCGCTGGCGCTGTCGCTGTCCACCGGCTGCCTCGCCGTCGCGATCCTGGCGGCCAGCGCGCTGTCCGAGCGCCTGAGCCGGCGCCGCCTGATGTTCGTGTCGATGGCGCTGGCCGCCGCGCTGAACCTGGCGGCCGCCTGGATGCCGAGCTGGCCGGGTGTGCTGGCAGCGCGCGCGCTCGAGGGCCTGGTGCTGGGCGGCGTGCCGGCCACCGCGATGGCCTACCTGGCCGAGGAGATCCAGCCGCGCGGGCTCGGCCTGTCGATGGGGCTCTACGTGGGCGGCACCGCCTTCGGCGGGATGGTCGGGCGGGTCGGCATGAGCATGCTGAGCGACTGGATGTCGTGGCGCGCGGCGATGCAGTGGATCGGCGCGATCGACATCGCGGTGGCGATCGGCTTCGCGCTGCTGCTGCCCGCCTCGCGCCACTTCGTGCCGCGCGCGGGCGTGAGCCTCGGCGAGCATGTCGCGCAATGGCGTCGCCAGCTCGCGCACCCGGCCCTGCCGGCGGTGTTCGCGATCGGCTTCCTGGCGATGGGCGAATTCGTGACGATCTACAACTACGCGGGCTTCCGCCTGATGGCGCCGCCCTTCTCGCTCGACGCCACGCGCTGCGGCCTGATCTTCAGCGCCTACGTGTTCGGCATCGTCGCCTCCTCCACGGCCGGCGCGCTGGCCGACCGCTTCGGCCGGGCCCCGGTGATCGTGGCCGGGGTGGCGACCAGCGCGGCCGGCGTGGCGCTCACGCTGGACGCCTCGCTGGCGGTGGTGATCGTCGGCATCGCGCTGCTGACGATCGGCTTCTTCATCACGCATTCGGTGGCCAGCAGCTGGGTGGGCCTGCTCGCGCAGGGCGCCAAGAGTTATGCCTCGGCGCTCTACCTGCTGGCCTATTACGTCGGCTCCAGCGTGCTCGGTTCCTGGGGCGGGCAGTTCTGGCAGGACGGCGGCTGGCACGCGGTGGCGGCCTATGCGCTGGCTTTGCTGGCGGCGGCCCTGGCCTGCGTGGCCTACCTGGCGCGCGCCGCGCGGCGGGTGACGCGCCCGGCTGGCGGGGCGCACACGGCTTGAAGCGCGGGTAAAACGCGAGTGAGGTACGATCCCGCCGTCACCGCCGACCTCGCCTCCGCTTCCCCCAGATCGCCTCATCGCCCCATCGCTACACG
This sequence comes from Burkholderia sp. Ax-1720, assembly GCF_011753035.1. NCBI lineage: Bacteria > Pseudomonadati > Pseudomonadota > Betaproteobacteria > Burkholderiales > Burkholderiaceae > Burkholderia > Burkholderia sp. Ax-1720. The sequence goes on from NZ_VWWK01000057.1 coordinate 9,488, forward strand.
GACCTGCCACACAGGCCTGCCACACTGCCGCGCAACCCGGCTCACCAGCCCCGGCCCCAGCGACAGGACAGCCCCCAGGACAGCCCCATGTGGCAGGAAGACCGTCATCAACGCATCCGCGCGCTGCTCACCGCGCTGCATCGCGTCTCGACCGAACGCATCATGGCCGAGCTGGGCGTATCGCGCGAAACCGTGCGGCGCGACCTGCTCGATCTCGAAACCCTCGGCGACCTGGTGCGCGTGCGCGGCGGCGCGATACGCCCCGACGCGCCGGCCGCCGCCATCGAGCGCGCGCCCGCGCGTGAACGCGTCGAGCGGGCCATCGCCAAGGCCGCGGCAGCCCAGGTCGGCGCCGGCCAGACCCTGTTCCTCGACGCCGACAGTCGCAGCCAGGCGCTGGCCGACGAACTGGTCGCGCTCGAAGGCCTGACCATCCTCACCAACTCGCTCGACGTGGTCGCGCGCCTGCGAGCGCCGCTGACGCAAGCGGCCAACGCCAACCAGGTGATCATGCTGGGCGGCGCGGTGGCCGCCCAGACGCTGGCCACCGCGAGCGCCGAGACGGTGCGCGAGATCCAACGCCATCGCGCCGACCTGGCCCTGCTCGCGCCGGACGGCCTGGACGCGCGGCACGGCGCGAGCCATGTCGACCGCGCCCAGGCCGAGGTGGCACGCGCGATGTGCGAGGCGGCCGACCGCGTGGTGATGCTGGCCGATGCCGCGCGCCTGGGCCTGCGCAGCCGCGTGAGCTATTGCGCGGCCGACGCGATCGACCTGCTCGTCACCGAACGCGGCGCCGCCGGCGCCGACGCCTTCGCCGCGCTGGAGCGGCGCCTGCCGAAGGTGCTGCTGGCCTGACGCGCCGGCGCCCGGCGCGCGTGTCGATGCGAGGCATGGCCTCCGCGTCGAGGCAAAAACGCCACGGAATGACACACGATTGACAAGCTCGACGTAAAGAATCGCACGGGAAAACCGCCCAATGCCGCTTGCCGGTTGCTTTCGGGGCGGTTGCAGAGATTTGCTGATTTGCCGATTCGTGGAATTGTCGTTAGCATTTTTCATCGTTCCGGTTCCGCGCCCGCCTCCCTGTCGCGATCCGGCTGCCCGCCCCGTTGTCGTCAGGAAGTCCGATGAGCCGTCGTCACCTCGCGCTGTTCGATCTCGACCACACCCTGCTGCCGCTCGACAGCGACCAGTCCTGGGCGCACTTCCTGGCCCGGATCGGCATCGATGGCGCGGCCGAGCACGTGGCCTCGATCGATCGCCTCTATCGGGACTACGCGGCCGGCGCGCTCGACATGGACGGCTACCTGCGCGTGGCGCTCGCGCCGCTGGCACGCCACACGCGCGCCGAGCTCGACGGCTGGCACCAGCGCTACATGGCCGACGTGATCGAGCCGGCGATCCTGCCGGCCGCGCGCGAGCTGATCGAGCGTCACCGGCAAGCCGGCGACCTGTGCTGCATCGTCACCGCCTCGAATGCCTTCGTGACCGGCCCGATCGGCCGCGCGCTCGGCTTCGAGCACCTGCTGGCGATCGAGCTGGCCACCGAGGGCGGCGATCCGGCCGCGCGCTACACCGGCGCGGCGCTCGGCGTGGCCTCGTTCCGCGAAGGCAAGATCACGCGCACCGAGCAATGGCTGGCCACGCTCGGCGCCAGCCTCGAGGATTTCCCGCGCAGCTTCTTCTACAGCGACTCGATCAACGACCTGCCGCTGCTGGAGCGCGTCACCGACCCGGTCGCCACCAACCCGGATGCGCGATTACGGGCGATCGCCGACGAACGCGGCTGGCCCGTGCTCGAGCTGTTCCCCTGAACCCGGGAAGGGTCGGCAACCGATATGCCGGCGCCGTCCCCGCCATTTGCCTCGCCGCCCCGATCGCGACGATGCCGCACGACGAAGCCGCGCCCCGGGCGCCGCCGTCCCGACCGAATACCGATAACGATGAAAGAACGCGCCACCGTCCTGTGCCGACGCGACAACAAGATCCTGCTGGTGACGCGGGCCCGCTCGCGCTGGGCCCTGCCCGGCGGCACCATCCACGCCGGCGAGACGCCGCATGAGGCGGCTTGCCGCGAACTGTTCGAGGAAACCCGCCTCGACGATCTCGAACTGCACTACGCGTTCCAGTTCGGCGGGCTCAGCAAGCGCCACCACGTCTTCATCGCCGACGTGCCGGCCGGCCGCAAGGCGCTGGCCAGCAACGAGATCCTGCGCTGCCACTGGTTCGGCCGCCGCAAGTTCGAGACGCTGGCCGTCAGCGTGCCGACGCGCAAGATCGTCGAGATGGTGACGAAGATGGGGTCGTGAGGGCGTCGATCCCGAGGTCGCCGCGACAAGACAGGACGCTCGGCCGGCGCGGCGGCACCCACGCGCCGCGCGCCCTTCAATCGAAGGCGCGCCCCATGCGCTCGGCATCCTCGGCCGATTGCGGACGCAGCAGCTCGAACATCGCCGAGGGTTCGATCGCCGCGTAGTCGCCGGGGCCGCCGGCGCGCAGCACCGGATGCGCCTCGGCGGTGCGATAGATGCCGTCGCGCAGCAGCTCGCGGCGGATATGCACGGCCACCACCTCGCCCAGCACCAGCCAGCTGCCGAGCTCGCCGCCGCCGGCATCCTGCAGGCGCACGATCTGGGTCTTGCGGCACTCGAAGTGCACCGGGCTGGCCGCCACGCGCAGCGCGCGCACGCGCCGCGACGGCACCAGCTCCAGGCGCGCCACCTCCGCCTCGCTCTGGCCGCGCGGCAGCGGCGCGCAACTGATGTTCATCTGCTCGACCAGCGCGCGCGTGGTGAGATTCCAGACGAATTCGCCGGTCGCGTCGATGTTCGCCACGCTGTCCTTCCAGCCCAGGCTGGCGAAGCCGATGATCGGCGGCCGGTAGTTGAAGCCGTTGAAGAAACTGTAGGGCGCGAGGTTCGGCCGGCCTTCGGCGTCGACGCTCGAGATCCAGCCGATCGGGCGCGGCCCGATGATCGCGTTGAACGGGTCGTGCGGCAGGCCGTGGCCGGCCGCCGGTTCGTAGTAGTGGTAAGGGGATTCCTGGGGCGCGCTCACGCGGGGCTCCTGCTCGACTCGGGGAAGAATGGCGCGCGGGGCCGGCCGGGGTCGAGACCGGATCGCGGCGCGCGCCGCAGCCTCGAACACTAGCGCATCTCGCCTCGCGTTGCAGGGCGCCGCCGCTGCGCGGCGCGTGTGCCGAGCACCGCCGAGCCGCCGGCCCCTGGCGCGCTATGGCAGACTGTCGGGCGCTCGTCGCTCCCTAATCAGCCCAGCCCAACCTGCCGCTCAAGCCGCGCCGCCACTCGATGCCCACCCCGCCGCCCCTGCCCGCCTGGCTGATCGCCGCACTCGAGCGGCGCGCGCTGCGCCTGGATGCCGATCAGATGGCAGCCGCGGCGCGCCTGGATGCCTTGCTGACGGGCGCCCTGCCCGAGGACCTGATCGGCGCCTACTGCTACGGGCCGCCGGGGCGCGGCAAGAGCCTGCTGGCCGCGCTGTTCCACGAGGCCTATCCCGGCGCGCGCGTGCGCACCCATTTCCACGCCTTCCTGCGCGACGTGAACCGCCGCCTGGTGGCCGCGCCGCCGTCCGACGACAAGCTCGGCGAGGTGCTCGCGCAGTGGCTCGGCAACAGCCGGCTGCTCTGGTTCGACGAGTTCCACGTGCACGACATCGCCGACGCGCTGATCCTCGCCGCGCTGCTGCGCGTGGCGATCGCGCGGCGCGTCTACCTGCTGTTCACCTCGAACCAGGCGCCCTCGGCGCTGCTGCCCGATCCCGAATTCCATCATCGCTTCGAGCCGACCATCGCCGCGCTCCAGGCGCATTGCCTGATGCTGCCCTTCGAGGGCGCCGTCGACTATCGGCGCATCGCGCCCGGGCATGGCCGCCAGGCCGCGCCGGCCGGCGACGCCACGCCCGGCGACGGCAGCCTCGCCGCGCTGTTCGTGCGCCACGGCGACACCATCCTCGCCACCGACACGCGCGTGCCGATCGCCACGCGCCCGCTCGAAGCCAGGGCGGCAGGCGCCCACACCCTGTTCTGCGACTTCGATGCGCTCTGCGCGCAGGCCCGCTCGCATCTCGACTACCTCGACCTGGCCGCGCGCTACCGCGTGCTGGTCCTCGACCACGTGGCGCTCGACGCGTCCACCGCGCGCGCCACGCTGCAGCGCTTCGTCTGGCTGGTCGACATCCTCTACGACCAGCAGGCCAGCCTGGTCTTCCTGCACGACGCCGACTACGAGGCACGCGTCGGCCAGCGCGACGACGTGCACGGCATCGAGCGGACCTGGTCGCGCATCAGCGAGATGCGGGCGGCGGCGCGACGCTGATCGCGCCCCGATCGCCGTCGATCGCCAGCCGCCCGCCCCCGTTCGTCCCGAAGCGCCGCCCCACGGGCCTCACCGGGCTCCGGCCGATTGCATCGAATTCACGCGAGACCGATTGCACAGGCCAAAAAGACTGTATATATTTACAGTACCAGATCACCCGACGAGGTCTTCCATGACGACGATGTCCGACCTGAGCCCGAGCAGCCAAACCGGCGCGCGCCCCGATGCCGACTGGCTGGTCGACGATTACGAACTCGAGCAGATCGAGTCGCACCGCGCGCGCTACCGCGCCACCCAGGATCTGCATCAGATCCTCGTCACGCTGGCGCGCCGTGCCTTCGGCCCGCGGCGCGGCAGCCCGTTCGGCGAGCTGCGCGGCCCGAGCTGGGCGATGCTGCTGGCGATCGAGGAACGCGCCTTCAACGACCCCGGCTTCCGGGCCCGCCACGATCCGTCGATGCTCGCCAGCCTGCCGCGGCTGGCCGGGCGGCGCGGCCTGGAGGAGGAGCAGCATGCCGAGGCGAACCTGCGCGTGGACGACGACGACATGCCGCTCGTGATCGGCGTGGCGGCCGCCCTGCTCGGCGCGAACGACATCGAGGTCGATTGAGGCCCCCGCCGCGCGCGGCGCCCGAACCCGCCTTGCGCTTCTCCGCCCCATCGACTGGCGTGACCAGCCGGCGCTTCCCGCGCCGGCTTTTCTTCGTTCGGCTGTTCTGCATTCCCTTCCCGCCCTCTGACTGCATCGGCCGAACCCGAAGCAGGTAGTCTCCATACCGGTATCCCAAGGCGTCTGTTTGCGCCCTCGCGCGCGGCGTAGCATCGTCCCGATTGCCGCCCCGCACCGCGCACGGCGGCCCCACAAGACCGCTACCACCGAGGAGACGCGATGAGCCGTCCCGCTTACCGCCCGCCGGCCGGCACCGACGACGACGGCCACGCGCACTGGCGCCGCAACCTGGCCGTCTGCGTGTTCGGCTCGTTCACCACCATCGTCTCGATGACCCTGCTGCTGCCCTTCCTGCCGCTCTATGTCGAGCAGCTCGGCGTGCACGAGCCGGCCGCGATCGTGCAATGGTCCGGCATCGCCTACGGCGCGACCTTCTTCACCGCCGCGCTGACCGCGCCGCTGTGGGGGCGCCTGGCCGATCGCTACGGGCGCAAGCTGATGCTGATCCGCGCCAGCCTCGGCATGACCATCGTGATGTCGCTGATGGGGATCGCGCACGACGTCTGGCAACTGGTGGCGCTGCGGCTCGCGGTGGGCCTGCTGGGCGGCTACGCCTCGGGCTCCACCGTGCTGGTCGCCACCCAGACGCCGAAGGCGCGCTGCGGCTGGGCGCTCGGCCTGCTGTCCTCGGGCATCATGGCCGGCAATATCGCCGGGCCGCTGATCGGCGGCTGGCTGCCCTCGCTGATCGGCATCCGCGCGACCTTCCAGGTGGCCGGCGCCGCGATCGGCCTGACCTTCCTCGCCACCGTGTTCCTGATCAAGCGCGACCGCCCCGCCGCGGCCGGCCGCGGCGCCGCCGACAAGCCCGGCTGGGCCGCGCTGCCCGACCGGCGCCCGGTGGCCGCGATGCTGGTCACCGGCGCGCTGCTGATGCTGGCCAACATGTCGATCGAGCCGATCATCACGGTCTATGTCGCGCAACTGGTGCCGGCGCACCAGGTCACCCTGGTGGCCGGGCTGGTGATGTCGGGCGCCGCGCTCGGCAGCATCCTGTCGGCCTCGCGGCTCGGCCGGCTGGCCGACCGGATCGGCCACTGGAACGTGATCGTCGGCTGCCTGGCCGCCTCGGCGGTGCTGCTGGTCCCGCAGGCCTTCGTCACCGCCGGCTGGCAGTTGATCGCCCTGCGCTTCGCGATGGGCATCGCGCTGGGCGGCCTGCTGCCCTGCGTGGCCAGCGTGATCCGCCACGCCGCGCCGCCCTCGGTGGCCGGCACCCTGCTCGGCTACTCGACCTCCTCGCAATACGCGGGGCAGGTGCTCGGGCCGCTCGCGGGCGGCTACTTCGGCGGTCACTACGGGATGCGCTCGACCTTCTTCGGCACCGCCGCGATCATGGCGCTCGGCGCGCTGGGCAATGCGATGATGCGCGCGCGGGTGGCGCGCTCGGGCGGGGCCGGCACGCGGCCGGCGGCAGCGGAATGAGGGGATGATGCGGGAACCCGAAGCGGGGAAACTGAAGCGGGGACACTGAAGCGGCGAGTCTGAAGCGAGGAAGCCGAGGCGGGAAATGCAGAGCGAGCGCTGCGGCTCGCTTCAGTACGACATGCCGTCGACGCGCATCGCCACCGATACCGGGTCCTGCCGCGACAGCATCTCGCGAAAGCGCACGCCGCCGCGCTCGTTGGCCGGGTCGCGCTCGGCCGCGTATTCGAAACGCCCGCCGCAGGGGGCGTCGAAGCAGCGGAACACATTGGCGCCGGAGCGATCGCGGTCGAGCCGGCGCGAACCCTGCCAGCCCTGCGCGCCCATGAAATTGCCGCCCGCGATCAGGTCGTCGAGATCGCCGACCTCGAAGGCGATGCGGTTGATGCCGGGTCGATTGGCGCGCTCGCTCAAGCGCAGGCCGTGACGGCCAACCCCGGCACCGCAGCGCAGGAAGCTGCCCGCGCCCGGCGCCGAGGCGGCCAGTTCGAAACCGAGCCGGTGCCGATAGAAATCGATCGCCGCGTCGCGTCCCGCCTCGGGAATGTCGAGCGTGACACGCGCCAGCCGCAGCACGCGTGCGCGCGTATAGGCATCGAAGGTGCGGTTCCAGTAGAACAGGTCGTCGCGCACGCCCTGCGCGCGGCCCGCGCCATCCCCGCCGCGGCGGATCTCGCCGATCGGCAGCGGCTGCGCGAGCGCGAAGCCGATCGCGTAGCCGGTCTCGTCATGGGTATGCAGCACGCCCTCGCCATCCACGCGCACCGCGCGATCGCGCGACAGCGTGTTGTGCAGCGCATCGAGCGAGGCGATCGAATCGACGCCCCAGATCAGCTCGCGCAAGGTCGAGCCGGTCTCCAGGCCTTCGGGCAGGTCGCGCGCCTGCGCGGCGACCAATCGCAGCGACTGGTTCGCGGGCGTGGCGAACACGACGCGATCGTTGCTGGTATCGATACGAGCGAGGCCAAAATCCTCGACGAAACGGATACTGTCGGCAAGTTCGTCAACACCGTACGTCACTGATTCGATTCTGGTAATCGCCATCGGGTCGTCTCCGGTCTTTGCTGCTTGTTCTGGCATTGCGCATGCATCGCGCCGGCCGGACAGTCTAGCATCGGCGACGGGAACTCGCCGGCGCGGGAAAAAGCACGAACGGACTTCCCGATGCGCCGGTTTGCGCATCGGTTTGCGCGTCTAGCCCGGCGCCAGTTTTTGCCCGGCCAGCAGTTGATGATGCCGGGCCTCGGTCTGCTCGTCGGCGGGAAACATCGATTCGAGACGCAGCTCCTGCGCGCTCACGCTCTGCGGCGCGCCCACCGTGGTGACCAGCGAGAAGTAGCGCAGCACCACGCCGTCCTTGACGAAGCCCAGCGGGATCATCGGCAGGCCCGCCGAGGACGCGCTCGCGCGATGCGTGCGCCAGTCGCGCGGCACCGCCGGATAGGCGAGCAGTTCGTCGAGCAGGCGCCGCGTGCCGGCATCCACGGCATGACCCACCGTCTCGCGATGCAGGCGCTGCAGCAGGCTGCGCGCCACCGCGTCCCAGTCGTCCAGGAAGGGGCGCAGGCCGCGCGGATCGAAGATCAGGTGCAGCATGTTGCGCGGCTCCTGGCGCGCGGCCATGTCGATGAAGCTGCCGAACAAGCGCAGCGCCGCCTGGTTGTTCATCAGCACGTTCCAGTGACGGTCCATCACGATCGCCGGAAAAGGTTCGTGCTGCGAAACGAGCCGCTCCAGCGCGCGAATCACGCCCTGCATCTCCTGCGCGTTCCAGGGCGGCTCCGCGTAGACGGGCGCGTAGCCGGCCGCGAGCAGCAAGGCATTGCGTTCGCGCAGCGGCACCTCGAGCGCCTGGGCCAGCGTCAGCAGCGTGTCGCGGCCCGGCACGCTGCGCCCGCTCTCGATGAAGCTGATCTGCCGCTGCGAGATGCCGGCCTCGAGCGACAGCCCGAGCTGGCTCGCGCCGCGCACACCGCGCCAGTAGCGCAGCAGCTCGCCCAGCTCGCTGGCGGCGGTTTTCGGATCGGAACGCTCGGCGCTCATCGGATCTCCTTGCATGGCGTGACCGGCGTGACCGGCGTGACACGGGGCGGCACGAGCGGCCAACCCGCTCAAACAGCCGGTGCCTGCCAGGCGTAAGCCTCGAATTGTGCCTCGAGCGGCGGCTGCGTCACGCCGCAGCTGTAGTTGGTGATGGTCGAGGCCGCCACCACGGCGACCACCTCCAGCACCTGCGGCGCGCTGAAGCCGGCCGCGAGGAAGGCCTCGCGATCCGCCCCGGGCAGGCGGCCGCGCCGCTCGATCAGCTTGCGCGCCAGCGCCGAGAGCGCGGCGAGCCGCGGGTCCTCGGGCAGCTCGCCACGCCGGATCGCCTCGACGTCGGCGGGCGCCACGCCCTGCTGCAAGGCCAGCACGGTATGGAAGGCCACCGGCCAGGCGCTGGCATTGACCACCGCGTTGGTCAGCAGCAGCACCTGGATCTGCGGCTCGGTGAGGCTGCTCGCATGCACCTGCTCGAACAGGCCGATGAAGCCGCGGATCAGCACCGGCGAGGCCGCCATGGTGGCGGCCACGTTCGGGATCAGGCCGAAGGCCTGCTGCAACTGGCGCAGCACCGGCTGCGATTGCGCGGGGGCGGATTCGATCGTATGGACGGGATAAAGCGACATGATGGCTCCGGGTCGACGCGCGCCGCCGGAATGGCAGCGCGACCCGGCCAGACTACGAGCGCGGGCGCGGCGCGCCAATTACATCGGATGTCATCGCCGAGCCGCCGCGTCATCGCTCACCACGGCACCACGCGCCCCTGGTAATCGAGGTATTGCAGGCCCGGGCGCCCGGCGTTCGCCGCGATCGTGTCGACCAGCTTCGGGATGCTCTCGTCGATGCCCAGGCGCGCCTGCGGGCCGCCCATGTCGGTGCGCACCCAGCCCGGCGCCATCAGCAGCAGCGTGCGCGGATCGCCGGCATGGCGCGCCGCGAAGCTGCGCATCAGCATGTTCAGCGCGGCCTTGCTGGCGCGGTAGACCTCGTAGTTGCCGTTCTCGTTGTTGGCCACGCTGCCCTGCCCCGATGACATCAGGCCGATCGTGCCCGCGGCCGTCACCAGGGATTCGAAACGCTCGATCACGCGCATCGGGCTCAGTGCGTTGGTCACCATCACGCGCACGAACTCGTCGGTGGAGACATCGGCGATCGTCTCGCCGTCGTCGTTCTTCACGCCCGCGTTGACGAACAGCAGCTCGAGGCGGCGCCCGGCGAGCCGCCGATGCAAGGCCTCGACCTGCTCGGGCACGGTGATGTCGACGCTCTCGACCTCGAGCAGGCCGCCGGCGCGCTCGGCACGCTGGCGCAGCGCGCCCAGCGAGCTGGCGCGGCCGGTGGCGATCACGCGCCAGCCGCGTTGCAGGTATTGGTCGACCAGGGCGAAACCGAGGCCGCGCGAGGCCCCGACGATCAGCGCGGTCGCTTGGGAATGGGAATGTGTCATGTGCGATGTCCTGGCAAGCCGGCCGACGCCATCGTCGGCCGATGCAGGCAATGTAGCGAGCGGCCCGGCCGGGCGGAAGGCGCGCGGCGTGCAGGGATGGGTTGCAGCGCACGCCATGTCGGAATGCCCATGCTAGGATCCGCGCATGGCCGATTCCGACCTCAATCTCCTCGTCGCGCTCGACGCCCTGCTGGCCGAAGCCAGCGTGGCCGGCGCCGCGCGACGGCTCGGCCTGAGCGCCTCGGCCATGAGCCGCACGCTGACGCGGCTGCGCGAGGCCACCGGCGACCCGCTGCTGGTGCGCGCCGGGCGCCAGATGCTGCTCACCCCGCATGCCGAGGCGATCCGCTCACGCACCCGCGACACCCTGCACGAAGCCCTGGCCGTGCTGCGCCCCGCCGGCGCCGACCTGGACCTGGCCTCGCTGCGCCGCACCCTGACGATCCGCAGCAACGAGGGTTTCGTCGAGGCCTTCGGCGCGGCCCTGGTCGCGGCCGCCGCGGCCGAGGCGCCGCATCTGCGGTTGCGCTTCACCGCCAAGCCCTCGAAGAGCGCCGCGGCGCTGCGCGACGGCTCGGCCGAACTCGAGATCGGCGTGCTCGGCGAGATGGGGCCGGAAGTGCGCCTGCAGGCGCTGTTCCGCGATCGATTCGTGGGCGTGGTCAGGCAGGGGCATGCGCTGGCTCGCGAGGACGTGATCAGCGCCGAGGCTTATGCCGGCTTCGGGCATGTGGTCGCCTCGCGTCACGAGGACCCGCGCGGCCCCGTCGACGACGCGCTGGCCGGGCTCGGCCTGCAACGCGCGATCGTGGCCGTGGTGCCGGGCTTCCCGGCCGCGCTGGCGATCGCGCGCGGCACCGACCTGGTGGCGCTGGCGCCGGCCTCGTTCCTGGTTCATCGCGGCGCCGCGGCCGAGGACGGCCTGCATGTGTTCGAGCTGCCGGTCGCGACCGCGCGAATCACCGTCTCGCAGATGTGGCACCCGCGTCTCGAGGCCGATCCCGTGCATCGCTGGCTGCGCCAGCGCGTGCTCGCCGAATGCCGACGGCTGATGCCGGACTGAGCCGGATCGAGCCCCGGCCCGGCCGCCCCTCCGATCAGCGGATCACATCGACGAGCAGCGCCTCGCCGCCCGTCACCGCTACCTCGATCGCTCGACGGGCAAGCCCCGCGAACCACCTCAACCCAAGCCCGGCCCCGACAAGGGCAGCCCCGCGCCCGCGTGCGCATCGGCCGGCGGTGCATCGTGCGGCGCCTCCAGCGCCAGCTCCTCGTGATGCGTGCGATCGAGCACCGCGCGCGCCCGGTCCATGTCGAGCGCGCCTTCCCAGCGCGCCACCACCACCGTCGCCACGCCGTTGCCGATCAGGTTGGTGACCGCGCGCGCCTCGTTGAGGAAGCGATCGACGCCGAGCAGCAGCACCAGCCCCGAGACGGGAATCTGCCGCATCGTCGCCAGGGTCGCGGCCAGCGCGACGAAACCGGCGCCCGCCACGCCGGCCGAGCCCTTCGAGGTCAGCAGCAGCACGCCCAGCACCAGCAACTGATCCCAGATCGACAGGTGGATGTTCATGGCCTGCGCGATGAACAGCGCCGCCATCGTCAGGTAGATCGCCGTGCCGTCGGCGTTGAAGGTATAGCCGGTCGGCAGCACCATGCCGACCACCGGCCGCGAGCAGCCCATGCGCTCCATCTTCAGCAGCATCTGCGGCAGCACCGCCTCGGTCGAGGCGGTGCCGAGCGTGATCAGGATCTCGTCCTTGATGTAGCGGAGGTATTTCCACAGCGACAGCCCGCACAGGCGCATCGCCAGCCCGAGCCCGAGCGCCACGAACAGCACCGAGGTCAGGTAGAGGCACAGCATCAGCTGGCCGAACGAGGCCAGCGTGCCGATGCCGTACTTGCCGATGGTGAAGGCCATGCCGCCGAAGGCGCCGATCGGCGCCACGTACATGACGATGCGCACCACCCCGAACATGCCCTGCAGGAACATGTCGAGCATGTCCACCAGCGGCGCGGTGCGCGGCCCGAGCTTGGCCAGCGCGATCGCGAAGATCACCGAGAAGAAGATGATCGGCAGGATCTCGCCCTTGGCGAAGGCGCCGACGATGCTGCCCGGCACGATGCTCATGAAGAACTCGAGCATGCCGTGCTGCTGGGCCGCGTGCGTGTAGGTGGCGATCGAGGCGCTGTCGAGCGTGGCCGGGTCGATGTTCATGCCGCTGCCGGGCCGCACCAGGTTGACGATCACCAGGCCGATCAGCAGCGCGAGCGTCGAGGCCACTTCGAAATACAGCAGCGCCTTGACGCCGACGCGGCCCGCCTCGTGCAGGTCGTTCATGCGCGCGATGCCGACCACCACCGAGGCGAAGATGATCGGCGCGAGCGCCATGCGGATCAGCTTGATGAAGAGGTCGCCGAGCGGCTTCAACTGCGAGCCGAGATCGGGAAGGAAGTGGCCGACCACGACGCCGGCGAGGATACCGATCAGCACCTGCACGTAGAGGCGCGAAAGCGATTTCCGGATGCGCGATACCAGCATGTCTGTCTCCTGTGCATGCCGTCTTCCGATGGGAACCGGAACGCGCGCCTCCCGCGTCCGTCTCGTCGCGGCCCTGCACGCGAATCCGCCAGTCTTTCTTGTTCTTGGAGTGAAACGGCGGGGCCGCGTCGTCGGACGCGGCCCCGCGAGGGACTGCCTGCCGCGCTCAGTCCGACAGCTTGCGCATCTCGACGATCAGGTCCGACTTGCCCTCGAAGCCGATGCCCGGCAGGTCCGGCATGGTGATGTAGCCGTGGTCGACCTTCACGCCGTCGGGGAAGCCGCCGTAAGGCTGGAACAGGTCCGGATAGGATTCGTTGCCGCCCAGCCCGAGCCCCGCCGCGATGTTCAGCGACATCTGGTGGCCGCCGTGCGGGATGCATCGCCTGGCCGACCAGCCGTGCTCGCGCAGCATCTCCAGCGTGCGCAGGTATTCGACCAGGCCGTAGCTGAGCGCGCAGTCGAACTGCAGCCAGTCGCGGTCGGCGCGCATGCCGCCGTAGCGGATCAGGTTGCGCGCGTCCTGCATCGAGAACAGGTCCTCGCCGGTGGCCATCGGGTTCGCGTAATAGTTGCGCAGCGTGGCCTGCAGCTCGAAGTCGAGCGGGTCGCCCGGCTCCTCGTACCAGAACAGATCGTATTGCGAGAGCGCCTTGGCGTACTGCACCGCGGTGTCGAGATCGAAGCGGCCGTTGGCGTCCACCGCCAGCTTCTGGCCGTCGCCGAGCACGCTGAGGATCGAGTCGATGCGGCGCAGGTCCTCGTCGAGCGAGGCGCCGCCGATCTTCTTCTTGACCACCGTGTAGCCGCGGTCGAGATAGCTGCGCATCTCGTCCTTGAGCTTGCCGTGGTCCTGGCCCGGGTAGTAATACCCGCCCGCCGCGTAGACGAAGATCTTGCGATCGGGCTGGCCGTCGCCGTAGCGATCGGCCAGCAACTGGAACAGCGGCTTGCCCTCGATCTTCGCCACCGCGTCCCACACGGCCATGTCGATGGTGCCGATCGCCACCGAGCGCTCGCCATGGCCGCCCGGCTTCTCGTTCTGGAACAGGGTGGCCCAGATCTTGTGCGGATCGAGATTGGTGCCGGCGTCATCCACCAGCGAGGCCGGGTCGGCCTCGAGCAGGCGCGGGATGAAGCGCTCGCGCATCAGCGTGCCCTGGCCGTAGCGGCCGTTCGAATTGAAGCCGTAGCCGACCACCGGCTTGCCGTCGCGGATCACGTCGGTGATCACCGCCACCAGGCTCAGCGTCATCTTGCTGAAATCGATGTAGGCATTGCGGATGGGCGAGCTGATCGGGACGGTCTTTTCGCGGATTTCTACGATTCTCATGCGGGTGTCTCCTGGTGACACGAATTCTCGGTGTTCGGGCACGCAAACCATGCGGCAACGGGGTCTAGCTTAGTCGCGTCGACCGGCGCTAGAATTCACCGGAATTCATTTCATCTTTCACCAGAAGTGAAAACCGACATCACCTCCGACTTCGCGTTCTTCGTCCAGCTGGCCAAGCTCGGGAGCCTGTCGGGCGCGGCGCGCTCGATGGGGCTCACGCCGCCGGCGGCCACCAAGCGGCTCGGCATCCTGGAGGCGCGCCTGGGCGCGCGGCTGGTGAACCGCACCACGCGCAGCATCAGCCTCACGCCCGAGGGCGAGACCTACGCGCGCTACGCGGCGCGCATCCTGGAGCAGGTGCGCGAGATGGAGGATGCGATCGCCGGCACGCCGGCCGATCCGCATGGGCGCCTGCGCGTGAACGCCACCCTGGGTTTCGGCCGCACCACCATCGCGCCGCTGGTTTCCGAGTTCGCCAAGCGCTACCCGCATGTGGACGTGCAGTTCGTGGTGACCGACAAGCCGGTCGACCTGGTCGAGGGCGGTTTCGACATGGCGATCCGCTTCGGCGAGCTGCCCGACGGCCGGCTGCGCGCGCGCCGCCTGATGAGCAACCGGCGCTTCCTGTGCGCCTCGCCGAAGTATCTGGAGCGCGCCGGCACGCCGCTGCGCAAGGAGGAACTGGTCGCGCATCGCTGCATCATCCACAGCCAGAACGACGATGCCTATGGCGTCTGGAACTTCATCCAGGACGATCACCTGGAGGCGCTGAAGGTGAACGGCTCGCTGTCGAGCAACGACGGCGACATCGTGCTGCGCTGGGCGCTCGATGGCCACGGCATCCTGATCCGCTCCGAATGGGATCTCGCCAAGTACCTGCAGAGCGGGCGCCTCCGGCTGGTGCTGCCCGAGGTGGTGCTGCCCTCGGCCGACCTCTATGTCTACTATCCCGGGCAGCGCAAGCAGAGTACGCGCTCGCGCGCCTTCATCGACTTCCTGGTCGACCACTTCCAGGCGCCCTTCATCCCCGTCGACGTCGCGCAGGCGGCGGCGCTGGCCGCGCCGGCGCCCGCCAGATCGGCGCGCCGGCGCCGGGCCGCGACGGGTTCAAACGAGGAAGCTTGAGGGACGCCTACCGAGTCGGGAACCGGCAGCCCGCGTGGCGACGCCGGGCTCGTCGCGCTCAGCCGGCCGCCTCGTCCAGGCGCGCCAGCACCTCGTCGGCGATCGCCAGCGAGGCGGTCAGCCCCGGCGATTCGATGCCGTACAGGTTCACCAGCCCCGCCACGCCGTGCACGCCGGCGCCCTGGATCACGAAGTCGGCATCGGGCGTGTCGAGCTTGGGGCGGATGCCCGAGTAGGCGGGTTGCAGGGCCTGGTCGGGCAGCGCCGGCCAGTAGCGCCGGATCGCCGCGTAGAAGCGCTCGGCGCGGGCCGGATCGACGCGGTAGTCGATGCTGTCGACCCATTCCACGTCGGGGCCGAAACGCGCCTGGTTGGCCAGGTCCAGCGTCAGGTGCACCCCGAGCCCGCCGGGCTCCGGCACCGGGTAGACCAGCCGCGAGAACGGCGCGCGCCCCGCCAGCGAGTAGTAATTGCCCTTGGCGTAGCGCTCGCGCGGGATCGTGTCGGCGGGCAGGCCGCGCAAGGCACGCGCCACCGCCTGCGCATGCAGGCCGGCCGCGTTGATCACGCGGCGCGCGCGTAGCGTCATCGGCTCGTCGCCGCCCACCTCCAGCTCGATCAGCGGGCCGCCGGCCTCGCGCAGGATCTCGCCGCCGCTCACCGGCGAGCGATAGGCGATCATCGCGCCGGCGCGCTCGGCGTCGCCGAGCAGCGCGAGCATCAGCGCATGACTGTCGACGATGCCCGTCGAGGGCGATTCGAGCGCGGCCACGCAGTGCAGCGAGGGTTCCAGCGCGCGCGCCTGGGCGGCGTCCAGGCGGTGCAGGTCGGTCACGCCGTTGGCGCGCGCGGCCGCCTCGATCGCGTCGAGCGCGTCGCGCTGCGCCGCGTCGGTCGCGACGATCAGCTTGCCGCAGCGCCGATGCGGCACGCCGCCGGCCTCGCAATAGGCATAGAGCTGCTGCTTGCCCGCCACGCACAGACGCGCCTTCAGCGAACCGGCCGCGTAATAGATCCCGGCGTGGATCACCTCGCTGTTGCGCGAGCTGGTGCCGGTGCCGATCATCGCTTCCGACTCGACGATCACCGTCTCCCAGCCGCGCCGCGCGCAGGCGCGCGCCACCGCGAGGCCCACCACGCCGGCGCCGATCACCACGCACTCCACGCTGTCCGTCATCTGCTCGGTCTCCTGGCTCGATCGGTGCCGTGTTCGTCGCGCCGACCGGCGCGCGATCCGACACGACACGACATGAGGAAACCGCAGCATAGCGCAGCCTCGCCAACGGCACGCCCGTGCATCGCGTCCCGCAAGCTTCGCGTCAGGAAGACGGCCGCGCCGGTTGCCGCGCGCCGGCAGGCTTCAGCCCGGCGCGATGTCGAGGAAGGTCAGCGGCACGCCCGAAGGCTGGCCCTGCAGTTCGCCGTCGCGCATCACGGGCCGGCCGCGCAGCACCGTCGAGATCGGCCAGCCGCGGCACCAGACGCCGTCGTACGGCGTCCAGCCCGAGACGCTGGCGATCCAGTCGTTGCCGATCATGCGGCGCGCGGCCAGGTCGACGATCGTCAGGTCGGCGTCGTAGCCCAGCGCGATGCGCCCCTTGCCCTCGATGCCGAACAGCCGCGCCGGCCCCGCGCTGGTCAGGTCGACCAGGCGCTGCAGGCTCAGGCGGCCGAGCGCGACGTGGTCGAGCATCAGCGGCAGCAGGGTCTGCACGCCGGTCATGCCGCTCGGCGAATCGGGATAGGGCCGCGCCTTCTCCTCGCGCGTGTGCGGCGCGTGATCGCTGCCGATCACGTCCACCACGCCGTCGCGCACCGCCTGCCACAGTGCCTCGCGATGGTAGGCGTCGCGCACCGGCGGATTCATCTGCGCGAGGCTGCCGAGCCGCTCGTAGCAGGCCGGCGCGTCGAGCGTCAGGTGGTGCGGCGTGACCTCGACGCTGACGCGCCGCTTGTGCTGCGCGAGAAAGGCCATCTCCTCGGCGGTGGTCACGTGCAGCACGTGCAGCTTGCGGCCCGTCTCGGCGGCCATGCCGACCACCCGGCGGGTCGCCAGCAAGGCGCTTTCCGGATCGCGCCAGCGCGGATGGTCGCGCACGTCGCGGCTGGCTTCCACCAGCGCGCGCCGCTCGCGCAGCCGCGCCTCGTCCTCGGCGTGCACGGCCATGCGGCGCCGGCCGTTGCGCACGATGCGGCGCAGCACGCTGTCCTCGTCGGCCAGCAGGTTGCCGAACGAGCTGCCCATGAACACCTTCACGCCGGCGCAGCCGGGCAGCGTCTCCAGCACCGCGAGCCGCTCGGCATTGAGCGCCGAGCCGCCGAGGTAGAAGGCGTGATCGCACCAGGCCCGGCCGCGCGCGAGCTGCAGCTTGTCGCGCAGGTCCGAGGCCTCCAGCGTGAGCGGCTGGGTGTTGGGCATCTCGAACACCGCCGTCACGCCGCCGAGCACGGCGCCGCGCGTGCCGGCCTCGAGCGTCTCCTTGTGGGTCAGGCCCGGGTCGCGGAAATGCACCTGGGTATCGATCACGCCCGGCAGCACGTGCAGGCCGTCGGCCGCGAGCCGCGTCTCGGCGCTCCAGCGCCGCGACAGCTCGCCGAGCGCGACGATCCGGCCGTCCAGGCAGGCGATGTCGATGCTGGCCTCGCCGCCCGGCGTGAGCACCGTGCCGCCCGTCACCAGCAGGTCGGCATGGCGCCGCGCGAGGCGAGCGTCGAATTCGTCCTGTTCGAGGGTGCCGCTCATGCCGCTCCCCCGCCTTGTCGCGTGATGCGCATCGGTCGCCTCAGAATTCGTTCTGGATGTGCTTGTAGCCATGCACGAGTTCGTTGTTGGTGCGCGCGACGTCCTCGGAGAATTCGCTCGCGTCGGGCGTGACCTGCGGATAGGCCTCGAGATCCGTCTCGGGCCCGATGCGCTCGGTGGAGGGCACGTGGAAATGCGGCGGCAGCCGGCAGCCGTCCACCACCGCGTTGTAGCGCACCACGCAGCGGTCGCCCACCACGCAGTTGAACAGCACGCTGTTGAAGCCGATGAACACGCCGTCGCCGATCTCGCAGGGGCCATGCACGATGGCCCGGTGTGCGATCGAGGTGCGCTGGCCGATGCTCACGCGCGCGCCCGACTTCGAGTGGATCACCACGCCGTCCTGGATGTTCGAGTGCGCGCCGATCACGATCGGCTCGATATGGCCGTTCGCGTCGATCTCGTCGGCGCGGATCACCGCGTAAGGCCCGATGAAGACGTTCGCCTCGACGATCACCAGGCCGCAGAGCACGGCGGTCGGATCGACGAAGGCGTCGGGATGGATTCGCGGCAGGTCGCCGCGCGGGTTCTTGCGGATCATGTGCGTAAAGCTCAGCCCTTGTGCTTGTTGCGGGCGCCGCCCTGGCGCGCCTTGAAACGCGGATTGGTCTTGCAGATCACGTAGATGCGTCCGCGGCGGCGCACCACCTGGCAGTTGCGATCGCGTTTTTTCGCTTCCTTCAGCGAGGACAGGACTTGCATGTCTCGGGCTCCGTTGGATGAGAGGGTGGGCTCAGTAGGCCGGCGCCGGCGCGACCGGCGCTGGATTGGCGATCCGCTCGCCGCGCGCGAGCCGCGCCAGCAGCGCGGGATCGCGCCATTCCCCGAGGATCGCCGGGGAAAATTCGATGTCCCGAAGATCGATCGGTCCCATCCTCGGGTTCACGGCGTCGGCGCGAAAGCATTGCGCATAGCCGGTCTCGGTCTCGTGGACGATCACCGAGTGCAGTTGCACGTCGGCCTCGCCATTGGCCATGTCGGTCGCGTCGAGCAGCGTGTCGATCAAGCGGAACAACAGGCGCGAGAACTGCTCGGCGCTCGGCGAGACGGGCAGCAGCACCCAGCGCTCGGAATGGCGGCGCATCGCGGCGAGGTAGTCGGCATCGTCGTCGCGCCAGAGCGCGACCGCGTGGTCGAAGCCGTCGATCAGCTCGCGCGCCTCGTGCTTGAGCAGGCCGAAGTCGTAGATCATCTGGCCGTGGTCGAACGCATGCGCCTCGAGCAGCAGTTCGACGCGACAGGAATGGCCATGCACCGAGCTTGCGCAGCGCCGCGTGGTGCAGCCGCGCACGATATGCGCGCTCTCGAAGCGGAACAGTTTGCGGATCAGCATCGTGCGCCCTGGGTCGCGAAGCGGGTGACGCGCCGGCCGCCGGCGCTGTCGTCGGCGCGGGCTTCCGGATCCGCCTCCAGGGCGGCGGCCGGTTCGAGGTCGAATTCATCGGCCGGCGCGCGCCGCGCGCGTTCGCGCGGCACGGCCTCGGCGCCGAGTTCGCGCAGGGCCGATTCGGGCGAGCGCTGCAGCAGGCCGAGCGGCCGCGCGGAAGCCAGCAGGCGTGACTTCGCGCGGATCCGGGCGGATTCGGTCGCCGCGCCGTCGACGGCGGCCAGCAGGCCGTTGAGCCGCGCCAGCGCCGCCGGTACGTTGAGGTCGTTGCGCAGCGCGGCCAGCACCGCCTCGTCGGGTTCCACCGCGGTGTCGACGCGGGTGTCGCGCGCCGCCGCCAGCACGTGGTAGCCGCGCGTGAGCGTGCGCCGCGCCGAGGACAGGCGCTGCAGGTTCCAGTTCAGCGGCTGCCGGTAGTGCACCGACAGCAGGGCGAGCCGGATCGCCTCGCCGGACGCGCGCTCGCGCAGCGCCCGCAGCGTCACCACGTTGCGCAGCGGCTTCGACATCTTCTGCCAGTTCACGGTCAGGAAGGCGTTGTGCAGCCAGGTCCGGCTCGGCGGCATGCCGTTCGCGCAGGCGAGCTGCGCGATCTCGTTCTCGTGATGCGGATGGATCAGGTCCTGGCCGCCGCCATGGATATCGATCTCGCGGCCCAGCTCGCGCTCCAGGATCGAGGTGCACTGCGCGTGCCAGCCGGGACGCCCGGCGCCCCAGGGGCTGGGCCATGCCGGAAAGCCATGCTCGGCCGGCTTCCAGAGCACGAAATCGAGCGGATGGCGCCGGCGCGGCGCGGGTTCGCCGCGCGCCAGCGCGATCATGTCCTCCACCGGGCGGCCGCAAAGCCGGCCATGACCGGGATACGAGGGCACGTGGAACAGCACGTGCCCGGCCTCGATGTAGGCATGGCCGCGTTCCAGCAGGCGCGCGGCCTGCTCGACCAGGCCCGCCACCTGCTCGCTCGCGCGAGGTTCGACGTCGGGCGCGAGCACGCCGAGCGCGTCGAGGTCCTCGCGCCAGGCGTCGCGATAACGCGCGGTGAAGGCCTCGACGGACTCGCCGGCGGCGAGCGCGGCCGCGTGGATGCGGTCGTCGACATCGGCCAGCCGGCCGACATGGAGCACGTCCGGGTAGTGCAGGCGCAGCAGCCGGGCGAGCACGTCGAACACCACCGCCGGTCGCGCGTTGCCCAGGTGCGCATGGTCGTGCAGGGTCGGGCCGCCGACATAGAGGGTCACTCGCCCCGGCACCGGCGTGCGCAGCGGCGACTTTTCGCGCGTGAGCGTGTTGTAGAGCTGGATCGGCGCGTTCATGCGGGCATCTCCCGTGGACGCGAAGCTTGCGCGGCTGCACTTTCCGAGTCGGCATGCCTCGTCGTCATTTCGGAAAACGAAATAATTGTGCGAGCGGGATTCATGCCAACATGTCTCTGCAAGGATTGAGGTGGCCCGCACGGAATCGGTCCGGGAATGGACGCGCTGCCTCGGGCATGGCTGCCGGCGAGCGCATTGGATGCGGCACGTGCGGCGACAAAGGCCGCCGGGCAAATGGCGTCCCGCTACGAACTCGACCGCGATGTGCCGGCGAGAGGCGATGTTACGATATAACGTATCAATTCACAAGCGGAGCACGGCAAGGGGCGCCCGGCCAGCCGAGCCTCGATCAATACATGGGGAAACCAATCGACGGCATCGTCGAGCTTTACCTCGCGATAGGAAGCAAACCCCGCCCGGCGCCGGCCGCTCAGCCCACCACGCCCGTCACCAGCAGCAGGTTGGTGCCGGTGATCACGGCGAACAGCAGCCAGGCGAACAGGCGCGCGGGCAGGCCGATCGCGTTGTCCTGCATCAGCCGGCGGTCGCTGACCGAGCGGATCAGCGGCCACATCGCGAACGGCAGTTGCAGGCTCAGCAGCACCTGGCTCCACACCAGCAGCTTGCCGACCGAGCCGTCGCCGAGCACCAGCACGCCGATCAGCGCCGGCACCAGGGCCAGCCCGCGCGTGATCAGGCGACGCTGGTAGCAGGGAATCTTCACTTGCAGGAAACCGTCCATGATCACCTGCCCGGCGATCGTGCCGGTCAGCGTCGAACTTTGCCCGGAGGCCAGCAGCGCGATGCCGAACAGGATCGCCGCGCCGCCGCCCACCAGCGGCGTGATCAGCTGGTAGGCCTGCTCGATGTCGGCCACGCCGGTATGCCCCGCCGCGTGGAAGGCCGAACCGGCCAGGATCAGGATCGCCGCGTTCACGCACATCGCCACCAGCAGCGACACCCAGGTATCGACGCGCACCATCGCCAGCGTGTCGCGGACCTGGCCGCGCTCGCCGCCGGTGACGCGGCGGGTCTGGACCACCGAGGAATGCAGGTAGAGGTTGTGCGGCATGATGGTCGCGCCGACGATGCCCAGCGCCAGCACGATCGCGTCCTTGCTGTCATGGCCCGGGTTGCCCGGCACCAGGCCCGCGGCCACCGCGTGCCAGTCGGGCGGCACCATCGCCACCTGCGCCACGAAGCAGAACGCCATGGTGCCGATCAGGCCCAGCACGATCGCCTCGATCTGCCGGAAGCCCTTGCCCTGCAGGCCCAGCACGATCACCGTGTCGAGCGCGGTCAGCACGATGCCCCAGGCCAGCGGCACGCCCAGCAGCAGCTTGAAGGCGAGCGCGCAGCCCAGCACCTCGGCGATGTCGCAGGCAATGATCGAGATCTCGGCGGTGACCCATTGCAGCCACTTGCCGAACGGGCCGTAGCGTTCGTAGCTGGCCTGCGCGAGGTCGCGCCCGGTCACCAGGCCGAGCCGCGCGGCCAGCATCTGCAGGAAGATCGCCGCCAGGCTCGAGAAGGCCACCACCCACAGCAGCGAATAGCCGAATTCGGAGCCGGCCTGGATGTCGGTCGCCCAGTTGCCCGGGTCCATGTAGCCGATCGCCACCAGCAGGCCGGGGCCGGCGAAGCGGCGCAGCTTCTGGGACCACGGCGCGCGGGCATCGATGGTGATGCTGCCCTTCACTTCGGCGGGACAGAACGGGGCGGTCGGAATGGTCGGCAGCGGCATCGGGGGCGGGCGAGAAAAAGGGGGCGGCACGGCGGAACCCGTGCATTGTACTGAGGCCGGAAAGATCCGGCCGGGATCGTGCGCCGCGAACCACGCCGCCCTATTCTCGTCCCCTGCTGGCGCCGCCAGGGGCGAGCCTGGGCCAAGCCCTCGAGCCACCGACGCGACGAGCCGGCCGCGCCGGCCCGGCCGGCAACCCGCCTTCGCTCAAGCCGGCTGCTGCTGCGTGGTGCAGTGAATGCCCCCGCCGCCGGCCGCCACCCCGTCGATATCGAGCTGGATCACCTCGCGCCCCGGGAACAGGTCGGTCAGCACGTCGCGCGTGTTGCGGTCCGCCTTCGCATCGCCGAACTCGGGGGCGATCACGGCGCGATTGCAGACATAGAAGTTGATGTAGCCCGCCGCGAACTGGTCGTTCTCATACCGGGCGCGCACGCTGCCCGGCCCCGGCAGCGTCACCACCTTCAGCGGGCGGCCCTTCGCGTCGCTGGCCTTGCGCAGGATCGCCAGGTGGCGCTGGGTCACCGCGTGATCGTAGGATGACGGATCCGGGTCGAGCCCGGCCACCACCACGCCCGGGCTGGCGAAACGCGCATAGAAATCGGTATGGCCGTCGGTGATGTCCCGGCCGGCGATGCCGGGCAGCCAGATGATCTTCCTGAGCCCGAGCAGCCGCGACAGCTCCGCCTCGCACCGCGCCTTGTCCAGGCCCGGATTGCGGTTGGCATTGAGCACGCAGCTCTCGGTGATGATGGCCGTGCCCTCGCCGTCCACCTCGATGCCGCCGCCCTCCAGCACCAGGCGCGTGGCGACGCGCGCCGCGCCGGCGCGATCGGCGACCAGGCCCGCCACTTCGGCATCCGCCTCGTGCTCCTGCTTGTTGCCCCAGCCGTTGAAGTTGAAGCCGACCGCGCCGAGCTGCCCGGCCGCGCCCTTGACGAACACCGGGCCGGTATCGCGCATCCAGAGATCGTCGATCTCGCAGGGCACCAGCTCGACCGAGGCGCCGCACAGACGCGCGGCGGTCTCCTGCTCCTGCTCGCGCACCAGCATCTTCACCGGCTCGTGCGCGGCGATCGCCCGCGCGATGCCCGCCAGGTTCTGCCTGGCCACCGGCAGCAGCCGGGCGCCCCAGATCGCCTCGCTGGGGCCGAAGGCCATCCAGGTGGCGGCATGCCGGTCGCCCTCGTCGGGCATCCGCCAGGCTTCGTCGCGGGCTTGCGCCGGCAGGCTGAAGGCGCCGCCCAGCGCGCCCGCGGCCAGCGCGCCGCTGGAGGCCAGCACACCGCGTTTCAGGAAATGGCGTCGTGTCGTCATCTCGAATTCCTCAATCAGATCGATGGAGCCTGTCGCGCCGGCGCGCAGCCGGGTCCGGATTCCGTCCCTTTCATGCCGCGCCTTCACGTTTGGCCGATGCGAGATTGTGCTGGCAGCCAGACTTGATGAAAAATGATGTTTATTGCCTGAATCAATCAACTTTCCTCATATCTCCATGCAACGCGTTCCTTCCCTGAAATTACTGATGGGCTTCGAGGCGGCCGCGCGCCTGGGCAACTTCTCGCGCGCCGCCGACGAGCTGCACCTGTCGCAATCGGCGATCAGCCACCAGATCCAGCAGCTCGAGGAACAGCTCGGGCAGCCGCTGTTCCGCCGCGTGGGCCGCGGCGTGGAGCTGACGGTGGCCGGCGAGGTGCTGCAGCGAAGCGTACAACGCTCGATGGACACGCTGCGCAGCGGGCTCGGCCGGATCGCCAGCTATCTCGATCCGGGGCTGGTGGTGCTGGTGTGTCCCGCGCCGCTGCTGCACGGCTGGCTGCAACCGCGTCTCGAGCAGTTGCAGCAGGCGCTGCCCGAGCTGTGCCCGCTGCTCTCGACCGACGAGAGCGCGCGCTACGTCGACGAGATCGACGTCGACCTGACGATCGGCGCGCGCCCCATGCAGCAGCCGGGCCTGCTGGAGACGCCCTTGCTGCGCGACGAATGGGTGACGGTTTGCGCGAGCGGGCTGGCCCGGCAATTGAGCGGGGTGCCGCGCGCCGAGCATCATCGGCACGCGGGATTGATCTGCCTGGAGGAGAACCTGACCGACGAGAGCACCGCCGCGCTGTTGCGCGGGCCGTTGTCGGCCTACCGGATCAGGGCGATCTACGACGATCAGCGCCTGGTGCTGGATGCCGTGCGACGCGGGCGCGGCCTGGCCTGCGTATCGCGACTGGCGGCGCAGGACGAGATCGCGCGCGGCGCGCTGCGGGTGCTGGAGGATTACCCGCGCCTGCCCGGCACGACCTGGTGGTTGTCACGCGTGGCCGGGCCTTCGCGATCGCCGATCGTCGGGCAACTGCTCGACTGGCTGCTGGCGCAGGGCGACCCGGCGAGCGACGGGACCAACCCCACCGCCTGAGCCAAGCCGCGCGGCGCCGAACTCAGAGCTGCGCCTCGACGATCGCGCGACCACGAATCGCGCGCTCGACCAGTTGCTCGTCCTCGACCTTGCGGATCGCGTCGTCCAGCAAGCCCTCGGGCGCCTCGGTCACCAGTTTCAGCATGCCGGAGAAACCGCGCGCATCGAGCACCACCAGGGTCTCCATCGAATCGGCTCGGCTCACCAGCACGCGGCGCAGGGCCGGGCCGGCGCCGAAGCTGGCACACAGGGAAATCGTCTCGTCGCCGAGCGTGTAGTTGAAGTGCTTGATCATGGCGCACCGTCGCGGCAAGGGGCTGGTCGATGGGCGCGCGCCAGGGCCGGCATGCCGGCGCGTCGGGGCGCGCTGGCGGCGCCGCTCGACAGCTTCGACCGGTCACCGCTATCGGCATGCTAGGGGCCCTGGATTAAGGCGCGCTTAAGAGCCCGAAGGCCCCGGCCCACCCGAACCATCCGGCGCGGCGCGGGCGGCCTTGCCCGCCTCGACGTCGCGCAAGCCGGCCACCGGCACGCGATGCCGGCGCGCGGTCAGGTCGGCGACAATCGACACGGCGATCTCGGGCGGCGTGCTGCCGCCCAGGTACAAGCCGATCGGCGCATGCAGGCGCGCGAGCTGCGCCTCGTCGAGATCGAACAGCCGCAGCCGCTCGCGGCGCGCCTCGCTGTTGCGGCGCGAGCCGATCGCGCCGACGTAGAAGGCCGGCGTGCGCAGCGCCTCGATCAGGGCCAGGTCGTCGAGCTTGGGATCGTGGGTCAGCGCCAGCACGGCGGTGCGCGCATCGGGCCGCATCGCCAGCACGGTGTCGTCGGGCATGGTGCGCACCCGCGTGAGCCCGGGCAGCGGCGGCTCGGCGTAATCGTCGCGCGGGTCGCAGAGCGTGACCGCGTAACCGAGCGGCACCGCCATCGCGGCCACGTAATGGCTCAGCTCGCCCGCGCCGATCAGCAGCAGCCGCCAGGCCGGCCCGAACGGCGCGACCAGTCGCCGGCCGTCGAAGCTGGGCGCCGCCGCATCCCCTGCCACCTCCCCCAGCGTGGCGCGCCCGCTGGCGAGATCGAGCGTGCGCGTCACCACGCGCCCCGCGCGCAGCGCATCGAGCAGCGCGCCGAACCCGCTGGCCGGCGTGATCGCCTCGCGCACCAGCCGCAGCGTGCCGCCGCATGGCAGTCCGAAACGATGCGCCTCGTCGGCCAGCAGGCCGTATTCGAGCAGGGCCGGCAGCGGCCCGGGCGGGCCGTCGCGGCGCAGCGACTCGGCCAGCTCGTCCTCGATGCAGCCGCCCGATACCGAGCCGGCGATCCTCCCGTCGTCGCGCAGCGCCATGATCGCGCCGACCGGCCGCGGCGCCGATCCCCAGGTATGCACGACGGTATGCAGCCAGACCGCGTGGCCGGCCGCCAGCCAGGCGCCGGCCGTCTCCAGCACCTCGCGCTCGGCGCCGTGCCAGCCGGTGCCGTCCGAGCCGCCCGGCGCGAGGAAGGCCTCGAGCGCGTTCAATGCCCCGCTCCCTGCGCGCGGATCCGTGCCGAGGCCGCTTCCAGATCGCGCCAGGCCGGCTGGTCCGGCGCATATCGCTTGCGGATGTAGGCGGCGAGCTCGGCCATCTGGCGATCGTCGAATTCGTCGCGGAAGGCCGGCATGTAGCCGAGCGCGGCGGTGGCCGGCTGGGCGATGCCGTTTTGCAGCACGCGCAGCAGGTTGTCGGGATTGGCGTGGCTCACGCTGGTGTTGAGGCCCATCAGTGGGCGCACGCCGAAATGGCCGACGCCGCCCGATTCCGCGTGGCAGACCGCGCAGGCCGCATCGAAGGCGCGCCGCCCGTTCTCCATGCCGAGCGTCGAGACCAGCTCCGCGCCGCCGGCGCGCGACGCGGCGGCGGCCGACACCGCCTGCGCGTCGACCGAGGGCGACAACGAGGCGAGGTAATGGGCGATCGCGCGCACGTCGCCCTCGGGCAGCTCGGCCAGCCCCGCCACCACCGGCGCCATCGGCCCGGCCGCCACGCCGTGCTCGGGCGAGAAGCCGGTGCGCAGGTAGCGGAACAGCGCGTCCTCGGTCCAGGGCACCGGTGCCGCGTGCGAGGCGGCGACCAGCGCCGGCGCGTCCCAGCCCTCGGCCTGGCCGCCGCTCAGGTAGGCGAAGCCGCCCTTCTCGGCGCCCAGCGCGTTGCGCGGCGAATGGCAGGCGCTGCAATGGCCGGCGCCATCGACCAGGTACTTGCCGCGATTCCACTGCGCCGAGCGCGCCGGATCGGGCGCATAGGGCCTGTCGTCGTGATAGAGCCAGTTCCAGCCGGCCACCAGGCGCCGCTGGTTCATCGGGAACGGCAGGCGCGTGGGCGGCGGCGCCGCCTTCACCGCCGGCTGGGACATCAGGTAGGCATACAGCGCGAGCATGTCGGGCTCGCTGAGCCTGGCGAAGGCCGTGTACGGAAAGGCCGGGTAGAGATGATGGCCGTCGCGCGAGATGCCCTCGCGCATGGCGCGCGCGAAGGCCGGGTAGGACCAGCCGCCGATGCCGGTTTCCGCATCGGGCGTGAGATTGGTCGAGTAGATCGTGCCGAACGGCGTTTCGAGCGGGAAGCCGCCCGCGTTGGTCTTGCCGCCCGGCGCCGTGTGGCAGACCGCGCAGTCGCCGGCGATCGCCACCAGGCGGCCGCGCTCGAGCGTCTCGGCGCTCCAGACCTGGGCGCCGCCCGCCGAGCCGGCCGGGATCGGCGCGATCGGCGCGGGGCCCGGCAGCAT
>NZ_VWWK01000058.1:0-36782 GCF_011753035.1 Burkholderia sp. Ax-1720
TTGAACTGCACCAGATGGTTCGCGATGGCGCCGTCGCCGGCACGCTGGCGATCGAGCAGATTCGCGAACACGGGGCCGACAAAGCGCTCGATCGACTGCAGAAGGGTGCGGCAAAGGCAGCGGAGTCCGGCAAGGTCCGCGTGACGAAGAAACACCTCGACGCATCGCCAGACGCTCGACAGCCCGTCGCAGCGCCGCCCAATCACCTGCCCGAGAAATCGCCGAGGCTAGAGCAAGCGTCCACACGATCGAGCGCGCCCGCCAAGATCGGCGAACAGCAGGCAAAGCAACTTTTGCTCGCGCTGCAAGCAGTGCTGCATGATCCGATGTTCGGCCAGTTGTCCCCTGGAACGATCCACGGCGTCCATGCTGCATTGACCGGCCTTGAGGACATGCTCGATCTCCCCGCGCGCGCAGGTCAACACCCGATCCACGTGCCGAATAAGCACGGCGTGTTCGAACAGTGCGAGAGGATCACGTCGCCGCGCGTCAAAAACAAAGGGCAGGCACCCGCCGAAATTCGTCTCGCTCATGTCGACGAGCAGACCTGGATTCATTCGTTCTCGCTAGAGCTGGGTACGAGCGGCATGACCGGTCTTCCATCCTTGGGAAGCTTCACCACGACGTCGCCTACGCGCGGACAAGCAATCCGGGCTGCAGTGGCCGCCATCACACGAGCATTGGAGTCGTCTGCCTCGATGTCGAAGGCAAAGGGCGCAGACGTCGTGCGGAGATGGCTAGACAGGCTGTACGCGATGCCCGACCCCGACTGGACGCCCGAGCTTGCAGCCAAGCGCATAGCCGAAAAGGAGGTTCAATGATGCCTCGCCCGGCTCCCTCTACCCCACGTCCGCTGCCGCGCAAGCGGGAACGCGCGACGAAGCACCCGGCTATCGCGCTCGTAAGTGTCAACGGGACGTCGATGCAGGCGGACAGCAGCGGGCTTCCGCCCGCAAATGCAATCCAGAAAGGGAAGGCGCCGCTCGCGCGGCGCAAACCTATCCAGACGAACAATGCCTTGGCGGATGCCCGCCAAGGCCGGCTCGCGCGGCTCGACGCACTTCGCATCGAGATCCGCACGCTAATCGCCGAAGTCTCGCACGCGGCAGATGTCGAGCTGCTAGATCTGATGGCCGACGAGATCGGTTCATTCGCCCGCCACAAGGCTGCGCAGGAAGCCCGCACCTGGGCAGCAACCGCCGGCATCACGCTCGAAACCGGCCTCATGCAGCTCGCCCGCTCTCTTCCCAATTCCACCGCCCAGAGAACACAATTAGCTCGCGCATCGGCAGTTCAGCGCGCTCCCGCTTCGCCATCTCGGTGTAATACTCCAAGAGCCGATTTAGCTCGTCCGGCGTCGGCCGGCGATCCCGAGCCACTGATTTCCCCGTTAGGCCCAGCCGCTTCCCGACCACCATGGCGTCATCGAACTCGCTTTCCGCCAGCGGATACCCCCATGCTGGCCGAGCGATCCGGACAATCGCGCCCAGGTGCGACATATAGTTTCCGACCGTCTGCGGCTGCACGTCGAGCGATCGGGCAAACTGTATATAGTCCGCGCTCCGCAGCTCCGAGCACGGCCGCTCGGCAATGTCCTTGCCACGAATCGTTTCCAGCACCTGTTTTTTCGTGCGCCCGATGCCGCGTTTGTCCTCGCGGATATAACGCGCGATCACCTCGCCCAGCGTCGGATCCTCCCGCTTCGCCCCCTCGATAGCCCCTGGCTGAGATAGCTCTCGCTCGCGCTTCTTGATCCAGGCCGACGCGGCCGGCTCGCGGTCGAACGTCTTGGCCTCGGTATGGACCACTTTTCCCTTAACTTTCAAACGGATCTGAGCGGTGTAGCCTATACTTCCGTCCTTTCGTTTTCTCGGTACGATCGTGCCCATTTGCCCGGTGCTACATTCCTGTTTTGTGGTGCTACATTGTAGCACCGAGGTGTAAAAACAGTCGTAATCGGCCGGCGAGAGCAGGAAAAGGGACAGATTTAAAATGATCGCAACATTATGATTTTTCAGGAAAAACCAAAGAAATCAACGGGTCGCCAGATTTCCGTTGCACCGATGATGGACTGGACCGACCGCCACTGCCGGTCGCTGCACCGGTCGATTTCGCGCCATACCTGGCTCTATACCGAAATGGTGACGACCGGCGCCCTGCTGCACGGCGACGTCGCGCGCCATCTCGCGTTCACGCCCGAGGAAGCGCCGGTCGCCCTGCAATTGGGCGGCAGCGAACCCGAGGACCTGGCGAAATCGGCCCGGCTCGGCGAGAACTGGGGCTACGACGAGATCAACCTCAACTGCGGCTGCCCGTCCGAGCGCGTGCAGCGCGGCGCGTTCGGCGCCTGCCTGATGAACGAACCGGCGCTGGTGGCCGATTGCGTGAAGGCGATGCGCGACGCCGTGTCGATCCCGGTGACGGTCAAGCACCGGATCGGCGTCGACGCGGTCGAGGATTACGGGTTCGTGCGCGATTTCGTCGGCACGGTCGCCGAGGCAGGCTGCGAGGTGTTCATCGTTCACGCGCGCAACGCGATCCTGAAGGGGCTCTCGCCGAAGGAAAACCGCGAGATCCCGCCGCTCAAGTACGACTATGCCTACCGCCTCAAGCAGGATTTCCCCGATCTCGAAATCCTCATCAATGGCGGCATCACCACGCTGGACGAAGTCGAAACCCACCTGCAGCACGTCGACGGCGTGATGCTGGGCCGCGAGGCCTATCACAACCCCTTCGTGCTGGCCGAGGTCGACGCGCGCTTCTACGGCGCCGCCGGCCCGGCGCCGACGCGCGAGGAAATCGAGGATCGGCTGATCGCCTATTGCATCGACGAAGTCGCGCGCGGCAACTACCTGGGCGCGATCGTGCGCCACGCGCTCGGCCTCTACCGCGGCGTGCATGGCGCGCGCGGCTGGCGCCGGGTGCTATCGGACAGCAAGCGCCTGGCGCGCGGCGATGTAGCGACGATCTTCGCCGAGGCACGCGCGCACCTGAGCGCGCCGGTCGAAACCATCGCCGAACCCGCCCCGGCAGAAAATTTTTAAAAAGGGACTAGACAAGGCGAAAACCTGTCCATATAATCTTGTTCTTCGCTGCTGAAACAAAACAACGGCAACGAAACAGTGGTGGCTGTAGCTCAGTTGGTAGAGTCCAGGATTGTGATTCCTGTCGTCGTGGGTTCGAGTCCCATCAGCCACCCCAAAGAATTCAGAAGTGGGTCTAGTTGAAGGCGGCGCCAATCGAAAGATTGGCGCCGTTTTTGTTTTCAGCTCACGCCGGGCTTAGGCTGGTTCAGGCCGCCTGCGCCCCGCCCGACAACTCTCGATCCACCGCCCCGCGCGCCAGCGCCAGCACCTGGTCGACCACGCTGCGCTCGCTGAGCCAGACGCCGTCGACATGCACCAGCCGCCAACCGATCACCTCGGCCTCGCCGAGCAGCACGCGGTAATGGGCCTTCTCGCCGACCCAGACTTGCTCGGTCTTCACTTCCAGCCGGTAGCCCTTGTACGCCTCGACATAGCCGCCGAGGTCTCGCCCTGTGATATCCATCTTCATTCTCCCGAGCCTCCTCGATCGAAAACCGGTCACTCCGATGATTCCGACAGCACGGCCAGGCCGTCGTCGGTCAGTTCGGCATGCCCATGACGGCCCTGGTACACATAGCCGTCGTTGAGCAGCGCATCGATCACGGGGGCATATTCGATCGGCACGGGCCGCGCGGCGCCGAACCGGTCGATCCATTTCAACGCGTCGATCGCGTCAGGACTGAGTGAGGGCAGCATCGAAATCTCCGCCGTGAAGGAGATTTCATCCTAGCACCTCAATATGAAGCGCCGCGACTGATAAAACGAAAAACGGGGCCGCAAAGCGCGTGCCCCGTCCCTTCTTCGCATGACAGCCCCTCGCCGGCAGCGGACTGGCCGCCCGCGCACGGCCTCAGAGACGCGCGATCGACACCTCGGTCGACTTCACCAGCGCGACCACTTCGGCGCCGACCTTCAGTTCGAGCTCGTCCACCGAGCGCGTGGTGATCACCGAGGTGACGATGCCGAAGGGCGTGTCGACGTCGACCTCGGATACCACCGGCCCACGGATGATTTCCTTGACCTTGCCCTTGAACTGGTTGCGTACGTTGATGGCGATGATGCTCATTGATTGGCTCCGATAGGTTCGGTGAAACGGGGCCGGGCGGCGTCAGACCGCCCAGCGGATACGGGTTGCGGGGGCCGGCGCCTCGAAGGCATCGGGCGCGTCGACCACGGGGCCGCCCTCGAGCACGCGCCGCAGCACGCGATCCTCGAGCGCGGCGAAGGCCGCCGAGGCCCGCGCGCGCGGTCGTTCGAGCGGCACCGGCTGGTCGAGCGCGATCTTTCCCGACTCGATCAGCAGGATCCGGTCGCCGAGCGCGACGGCTTCCTGCACGTCATGCGTGACCAGCAGCGCGGTGAAGCGATGCTCGCGCCAGAGACGCTCGATCAGCGCATGCATCTCGATGCGGGTGAGCGCGTCGAGCGCGCCGAGCGGCTCGTCGAGCAGCAGCAGTTGCGGACGATGCACCAGCGCGCGCGCCAGGGCCACGCGCTGACGCTGGCCGCCCGACAACTGCGCCGGCCAGTCGTTGGCGCGTTCGAGCAGGCCCACCTCGTCGAGCACGGCGCGCGCGTCCTCGCGCGAACGGCGGCCGAGGCCGAGCATCACGTTCTGCAGCACGGTCTTCCAGGGCAGCAGGCGCGCGTCCTGGAACATGATCCGCGTGTCGAGCGCCTGGCCGGTCTCGCTGCGCTTCACCAGCGCCCCGTCGCTCGGCTTCTCGAGTCCGGCGATCAGGCGCAACAGCGTGGACTTGCCGCAGCCGCTGCGCCCGACGATGGCGACGAAGCTGCCGCGCTCGATCGACAGGTTGAAGTCGCTCAATACCGCACGCTCGCCATAGCGCTTGCCGACCTGGCGCAGCTCGATCGAATGGTCGGCGCTGCGCGCGTTCGCGCCCGCCTCCGCCTCGCGGCGCCGCGCGAGCGGCACCACGTGCGCGCCGGCATCGTGTTCGAGCACGGCCGCCGCCTGGCGGTCGCCGTCGTGGATGCGCGACTGGGCGAGTTCGGTATCGAGATCGGCGCCGGCGATCGGGCCGTGGCCGGGGTTCAGGGTGCTCGCATTCATGACTTGGCTCCCGGTTGATACGCGGGGTGCCAGCGCAGCGTCGCGCGTTCGAGCCACTTGGCGAGCACGTCGGCGAGCTTGCCGAGGATCGCGTACAGCAGGATGCCGACCACCACCACATCGGTTTGCAGGAATTCGCGCGCGTTCATCGTCATGTAGCCGATGCCCGATTGCGCCGAGATCGTCTCGGCCACGATCAGCATCACCCACATCAGGCCGAGCGCGAAACGCACGCCGACCAGGATCGAAGGCAGCGCGCCAGGCAGGATCACGTCGCGGTAGAGCGCGAAGCCCTTCACGCCGTAGCTCTTGGCCATCTCGATCAGGTTCGCGTCGACCGAGCGGATCCCGTGGTAGGTGTTGATGTAGATCGGGAAGAACACGCCGAGCGAGACCAGGAACAGCTTGGCCTTCTCGTCGATGCCGAACCACAGGATCACCAGCGGGATCATCGCCAGCGCGGGGATGTTGCGGATCATCTGGATGGTCGAATCGAGCGCGACCTCGGCGGCCTTCGACAGCCCGGTGGCGAGGCCGAGCACCAGGCCCACGCCGCCGCCGATCGCGAAGCCGACCAGCGCGCGCCAGGTGCTGACCTTGACGTTGGCCCACATGTCGCCCGATTCGATCAGCGACCAGGCCGCGCGCACCACCGCGAGCGGCTCGGGCAGCACGCGGGTGGACAGCGCGCCGGTGCGCGCGGCCAGTTCCCAGGCCACGATCAGGCCGATCGGTACCAGCCAGGGGGCGATCGCGCGCCAGCCGCGTCGTGCCACGCCGCGGCCGATCGAGCGAGACCGGGCCTGAGTCTGCAGTGCAGGAATTGCCATGCGCGCCTCCCTCAGCTCTGGCTCGCCTTGGGCGCGTAATGATTGCCGACCACCTCGCCGAACGGCCCCGACAACGGCCCGCTGCGGCGCGTGGCGCTCTCGCCCTTGATCAGCGGGAACACCAGCTCGGCAAAACGATAAGACTCCTCGAGATGCGGGTAGCCCGACAGGATGAAGGTCTCGATGCCGAGCGCCTCGTACTCGCGCATGCGCTCGGCCACCTGCTCGGCGCTGCCGACCAGGGCCGTGCCGGCGCCGCCGCGCACCAGGCCGACGCCGGCCCACAGGTTCGGATAGACCTCCAGGTCCTGGCGCGAACCGCGCTTGCCGCCGTGCAGCGCGGCCATCCGGCGCTGCCCTTCCGAATCCATCTTCGCGAAGGCCTGTTGGGCCCGCGCGATGGTGGCGTCGTCGAGGCGGCTGATCAGCTTGTCGGCATCGGCCCAGGCCTCTTCCTCGGTCTCGCGCACGATCACGTGCAGGCGAATCCCGAACTTGATCTTGCGGCCGCGCGCCTCGGCACGCGCCCGAATGTCGGCGATCTTCTTCGCCACCGCCTCGGGCGGCTCGCCCCAGGTCAGGTAGGTATCGATATGGTCGGCCGCGATCTGGTGCGCCGCAGGCGACGAGCCGCCGAACCACAGCGGCGGATGCGGGTCCTGGACCGGCGGATAGAGCAGCTTGCCGCCCTTCGACTGCAGGTGCCTGCCGTCGAAATCGACCGTGCCGTCCTGGTGCGACTTCGCCAGCAGCTCGCGCCAGATATGCAGGAATTCGTCGGTGATCTGGTAGCGCGTATCGTGGTCGACGAACACGCCGTCGCCCTCGAGCTCGGCGGTATCGCCGCCGGTCACCACGTTGATCAGCAGGCGCCCTTCCGAGAGCCGGTCGAAGGTCGAGGCCATGCGCGCCGACAGCCCCGGCGAGGACAGCCCGGGCCGCACCGCGACCAGGAACTTCAGGCGCTTGGTGGCCGGGATCAGGCTCGAGGCGACCACCCACGCGTCCTCGCAGGAACGGCCGGTCGGCAGCAGCACGCCTTCGTAGCCGAGCGTGTCGGCCGCCACGGCGACCTGCCTGAAGTAATCGTAATCGGCCGCGCGCGCGCCTTCGGAGGTACCGAGGTAGCGGCTGTCGCCGTGCGTCGGAATAAACCAGAACACATTCATCTGCTGCTCCTGCCTGACTGTTCTTGCAAAAATTCGGGCAAAGCGAGGCCCTCGGCGCCAATTGGGCACCGAACAGGATCGTCTGCCGGGAATGGGTCTCGCCGGATCGAAACCGGATCGAAGCGCGCGGCGGCCGAGCTCGCCGTGCACGGGAAGACGGGCTTTACCGTCTCTGGGAAATCAGTCTAGGGAGGGGGGCATCGTTTAGGAACGATTTTTTTGAGCTTAGGTTTTCCGCTTTCGTGATTTGCGCGCTGCTGCAGCGAATATCGCGGCGCGCGGGCGGTCGGACCCCGACTCGCCCCTCTATAATGGCGAACCCGAATCCGACCAACCCGCGCACCCGGCCCGGCGCCGCGCGCGCCCTAGCTCGCTCCGATGCAGAAAGTCATCCTGCCGTTCCTGTCCGGCTTCCTCGCCGCCCTGTTCTTCCGCGAAGCGACGCTCGCCCTGCTGCACGCGGCGGGGCTGATCGAGACGGCCGGCTTCTCGGTCGAGCCGTTCCTGCCGTTCGGCATGCCGGAGTTCATCGTCAACGCGCTGATCAGCGCGTGCTGGGCGATCCTGATGGCCTGGCTGCTGCGCGTCGCGCCCGAGCGGCGCGCGCCGTGGATCCAGGCGCTGGTGTTCGGCGGCATCGTGCCGACCGCGGCGCGCGTGTTCGCGATCGATCCACTGCGCGGCATCTGGCCGGCCGGCAACATGCTCTCGCCGCTGGCGGTGGGCTTCGCGGCCAATGCGATCTGGGGCTGGGGGGCGCTGGTGTTCATGCGCGCCTTCATGTCCGACGACGATTACGAGGACTGAGCGGCACGCCGCTCGCTCGACCGGGCGCGGCACGCCGGATGATCATGCCGGCCGCGCCGCCCTGCGCTCTCCCCGCACCGTTCTCTTCTCTCTCTCCTGGCCACACGGCTCGATCACGCAGCGGATGCGTATCGACGGCCCAGGAACGCCGAAACCTCCCGATCAGTGCGCCTGCATCTTCGAGAACAGGTTCAGCACCACCACGCCGGCGATGATCAACGCGAGGCCGATCACGGCCGGCAGGTCGGGCACCTGGCGATACAGCACGATCGCCACCAGCGTGATCAGCACGATGCCGGCGCCGGACCAGATCGCGTAGACGATGCCGACCGGCATGCTCTTGAGCGTGAGCGACAGCCCGTAGAACGCGACGCCGTAACCGGCGATCACGATCACGGTCGGCAGCAGGCGGGTGAACCCTTCGGAAGCGCGCAAGGCGGAGGTGCCGATCACCTCGGCGACGATCGCGATGGCGAGCCAGGCATAGGCGGGCAGCTTCATGATCGATCACTCCCCGGCCAGCGCGAGCGCGGCATAGTCATGGCCGAGCTCGGCGCACAAGGCCTCGACCACCAACTCGTGATCGGCGCGCTGCGGCAGCCCCGAGACGGTAATCGTGCCGATCACGCCGGCGCCCGCCACCGTCAGCGGAAACGCGCCGCCATGCGAGGCGTATTCGGTATCGGGCAGGCCGTGCTTCTCGGCCAGCGTGGTGCCGGCCTGCTTCATGCGCAGGCCGATCGCGTAGGAACTGCGCCGGAAGTGCGCGACCGTGTTGCGCTTGCGCGCGACCCAGGCGACGTTGTCGGGCGTGGCGCCCTCGAGCGCCGCGAAGAACAGCGGCAGGCCGAAGCCGGCGATCTCGATGGCCACAGCGTGGCCGCGCGCCACCGCCATCTCGCGCAGGCGCGTGCCGAGCGTCCAGGCGCGGGCCGTGTCGAATCGGGGAAAGACCAGGGTGTGTTCCTGAACCAAGATCGATTGCAGATCGTGTGCGAAGTCCATAAGCAGGCGTCGAGATGGGCAGGCATCGTGAGCTGCGCGCGTCGGCGCACGCTGCCCTGCCACGTGATGGGAAGGATCGGAAACCTCCGGGAGATTCTAGCCCAGCGCCCCTCGCCAACGGCGAGATGACGGGGACAGATAAAACGCTTGCACGATCTTCGAGAAGCCCATATAATTTAATTCTTCTGACGGACGCGGGGTGGAGCAGTCTGGCAGCTCGTCGGGCTCATAACCCGAAGGTCGTAGGTTCAAATCCTACCCCCGCAACCAAGTTGGACAGATGATGGGTCACGGCACTTGAGGCTGGTGGCCCATTTTCTTTTTCGGCGTCCCTTCCGCTATCCTCGGCGGTTCGTCCGCCGCAGCGACCGACCGGCACGAACCGCCTCGAAGACATCGCGCCGACACGCTTCGCGGCGCATTCCGAGCGTTCGAGAATGCCCCCGCCCGGTGATACACTCGCATCACCTTTTCGCTCCCCATCCCTATGAAATTCTGCTCAGTCTGCGGCCACGAAGTCATCTCGCGCATCCCTTCCGGCGACAACCGCGAACGCTTCGTCTGCGACCAATGCGGCACGATCCACTACCAGAATCCGCGCAACGTGGTCGGCACGGTGCCGGTGTGGGGCGATCAGGTGCTGCTGTGCCGGCGCGCGATCGAGCCGCGCCACGGCTACTGGACGCTGCCGGCGGGCTTCATGGAGATGGGCGAGACGACCTCCGAGGCCGCCGCGCGCGAGACGCTCGAGGAAGCGGGCGCGCACGTCGAGGTGCAGAACCTGTTCACGCTGCTGAACGTGCCGCACGTGCACCAGGTCCATCTGTTCTACCTGGCGCGCCTGACCGGCCCCGAGTACGAGGCCGGCGAGGAAAGCCTGGAGGTGCGCCTGTTCGACGAGGCCGAGATCCCCTGGGACGACATCGCCTTCCCGACCGTCAGCCAGACCCTGCGCCTGTTCTTCGCCGACCGCGCCGCCGGCAGCTTCGGCGTTCACACCGGCGACATCTTCCGCTCGCTGCGCAACGGCTGACGAGCGCCGCATGGTCCCCTGGCTCGCGGCCGACGATCCCTTCCCGAGCGTCGAACAGGCGCTCGGCCCCGCCAGCGGCGCACCGGGCCTGCTCGCCGCGAGCGCCGAGCTGCGGCCCGAGCGCGTGGCCGAGGCCTATCATCGCGGCATCTTCCCCTGGTATTCCGACGGCCAGCCCGTGCTGTGGTGGAGCCCCGATCCGCGCATGGTCCTGGCGCCGGCCGAGTTCCGCGTCTCCGTCACGTTTCGCAAGACGCTGCGCCGCGTGCTGCGCGACACGCGCTGGGAGATCCGCGTCGACCACGATTTTCCCGCCGTGATGCGTGCCTGCGCGCAGGCACCGCGCGAAGGCCAGCGCGGCACCTGGATCACCGACGAGATCGTCGCCGCCTACAGCGCGCTGCATCGCGACGGCCACGCCCACAGCATCGAGACCTGGCACGACGGCGAACGCGTCGGCGGGCTCTATGGCGTGGCCTTCGGCACCATGTTCTTCGGCGAGTCGATGTTCGCGAAGGCCAGCGACGCCTCGAAGATCGCGCTCGCCGGCCTGGTCGCGCACCTGCTCGCGCACCAGGTGACGATGATCGACTGCCAGCAGAACACCGCGCACCTGGCTTCGCTCGGCGGCCGCGAGATCGATCGCCGCGAGTTCGTGGCGCATGTGCGAGACAACGTCGGCCGCGCGCCGATCCCCTGGCGCTTCGACAAGCAGGTGCTCGCGCGACTGACCGGCTCCGCCGCCCAGGACTGACCCGCCGCGCGCAACGCGCGAGGCGCGAGTTCGGCCGCCGCCCCAATCCATTCACGTTCCCGCCTCGCGCCTTCACACTACCGCGCAACAGGCGCCGGGCGCGGCCCGCAACGCGCGGCAAGCCTGCTCGCGACGATGCCGCCGAAGCCCGCGCCGCCCCCTCCTCACGGCGGTATTTTTCATGTTACCTTTGTCGTCATCCGACCGGCCGGCGCTCGCCGAGGCCGGCACCATCCGACAAGACATCCGATGCCCACCCTGACGATTCGTCCCCCGTTCGCGCCGCGTCCCGCGTCGGCTGCCGCACGCGCCTCGCGCGTGGTGAGCCGCCGCGC
Organism: Burkholderia sp. Ax-1720; assembly: GCF_011753035.1. NCBI lineage: Bacteria > Pseudomonadati > Pseudomonadota > Betaproteobacteria > Burkholderiales > Burkholderiaceae > Burkholderia > Burkholderia sp. Ax-1720. The sequence continues at coordinate 11,094 of NZ_VWWK01000058.1, forward strand.
CGGGCCCGCCTGCGGGATCCGTTCGGGTCCGGCTCGGCACGCACTGCGGTCCGGCGATCTGCGCCGGGCCCGCTGACGCGAACCTCCGCCTCGAGAGCTGCCCATGACTCATCCCACCGAGTTGCCGCTTTCACCGCTTTCGGCCCTGCAGTTCTATGCAACGGCGCCCTACCCCTGCAGTTATCTCGATGGCCGCGTGGCCCGCTCGCAGGTCGCCACGCCCAGCCACCTGATCAATTCCGACATCTACACCGAACTCGTCAAGGCCGGCTTTCGCCGCTCGGGCGTGTTCACCTATCGCCCCTACTGCGACGGCTGCCGCGCCTGCATCCCGGTGCGCGTGCCGGTCGACGCCTTCGAGCCGAACCGCACCCAGCGCAAGATGTGGAGCCGGCATCGCGGCCTGGTGGCGACCGTCTCGCCGCTGCACTACGACGAGGAGCACTACGCGCTCTACATGCGCTACCAGTCGGCGCGGCACGCGGGCGGCGGCATGGATCGCGACAGTCGCGACCAGTACGAGCAGTTCCTGCTGCAGAGCCGGATCAATTCGCGGCTGGTCGAATTCCGCGACGCGAACCCCGCCGAGACGGCGGACCGCGACGGCCAGCCGGCCGACGCGCCCGGCACGCTGCGCATGATCAGCATGATCGACATCCTCGGTGACGGGCTGTCCTCGGTCTACACCTTCTTCGAGCCGGAAGACCCGCGCCGCAGCTACGGCACCTACAACATCCTCTGGCAGATCGAGCAGGCACGCAGCCTGCGCCTGCCCTACGTCTATCTCGGCTACTGGATCCGCGAGAGCCAGAAGATGGCCTACAAGGCGAACTTCCGCCCGCTCGAGGGCCTGGTCGACGGACGCTGGCGGCCGCTCGACCCGGCCACCGTGAACCTGCCCCCCGTCGACGCGGCGCTGGCCCGCGCGCCCTTACCCGGTGGCATCGGCGGCATCGGCGGCCAGCGCTGAGGCACGGGCTGGCCGAACGCCGGTCGCGTTCGGTTAAAATGCCGGGTTATCCATTTCCGGCCCCGGCCCCCTCGTCGTGTTCAGCTCCCTTTATCCGCTCGCCCGCGCGTCCCTGTTCAAGATGGACGCCGAAGATGCCCACCACCTGACGCTGCGCATGCTCGGCGCCGCCGGCCGCACCGGCCTCGCGAGTCTGCTCGCGCCCAGCGTGCCGGAGGTGCCGCGCACCGTGATGGGCCTCACGTTTCGCAACCCGGTCGGGCTCGCGGCGGGACTCGACAAGGACGGCGCCTGCATCGACGGCCTGGCCGCGCTCGGCTTCGGCTTCATCGAAGTCGGCACGGTCACGCCGCGCGCGCAGCCGGGCAATCCGCGCCCGCGCATCTTCCGCCTGCCCGAGGCGAACGCGGTGATCAACCGGATGGGCTTCAACAACCACGGTGTCGACCAGTTCGTGAAGAACGTGCAGGCGGCCCGCTATCGCGGCGTGCTGGGCCTGAACATCGGCAAGAACGCCGACACGCCGATCGAGCGCGCGGCCGAGGACTATCTCTACTGCCTCGAGCGCGTCTACCCGTTCGCGAGCTACGTGACGATCAACATCTCCTCGCCTAACACCAAGAACCTGCGCCAGTTGCAAGGCACCGACGAGCTCGACGCGCTGCTCGCCGCGCTCAAGGACAAGCAGGCGCGCCTGGCCGACCTGCACGGCAAGCTGGTGCCGCTCGCGCTGAAGATCGCCCCCGATCTCGACGACGAGCAGGTCAAGGAAATCGCCGCGCTGCTGCTGCGCCACCGGATCGAGGCGGTGATCGCCACCAACACCACGCTCTCGCGCAGCGCCGTGCAGGGCCTGCCGCATGCCGAGGAAACCGGCGGCCTGTCGGGCCGCCCGGTGTTCGAGGCATCCAACGAGGTGATCCGCAAGCTGCACGCCGAACTCGGCGCGGCGGTGCCGATCATTGGGGTTGGCGGCATCTTTTCGGGCGAGGACGCGCGTGCGAAACTCGCCGCCGGTGCCGCGCTGGTGCAGCTCTACACGGGCTTCATCTATCGCGGTCCGCCGCTGGTGGCCGATTGCGTGAAGGCGATCGCGCGCGGCTGAAACCGGTTATATAGAAATAGACAAACGATAGTTAGACATCGATTGCCTCGTCGCTATGATGCCTGCCTGTCGTCAACGCCCGCTGCGGGCATTACAGGGTAAAGAATGAAGATTGTGTCGCTGAAGAAGCTCCTGACCGCCGCCCTGATCGGCGCCTCGTTCGTCGCCGCCACCTCCCACGCGGCCGACCTGCTCGACGAGGCCAAGCAGCGCGGCACGCTGCGCATCGGCCTGGAGGGCACCTTCCCGCCGTTCAACTCGAAGGCGCCGTCGGGCGAGCTGGTCGGCTACGACGTCGACATCGCCAAGGCCGTGGCCGCCAAGCTCGGCCTCAAGCCGGAATTCGTCACCACCGAATGGAGCGGCATCATCGCCGGCCTGCAGGCGGGCAAGTTCGACGTGATCGTGAACCAGGTGGGCGTGACCGACAAGCGCAAGGAAGTGCTGGACTTCTCCCCGGCCTATACCTACTCGGCCGCGCAGCTGATCCAGCGCAAGGACGACACGCGCAACTTCAAGTCGCTCGACGAGCTGAAGGGCAAGAAGCTCGGCGTGGGCCTCGGCACCAACTACATGGACGTGGCCAAGTCGGTGCCCGGCATCGACGTCAAGACCTACCCGGGCGCGCCCGAGTACTTGCGCGACCTGGCCGCCGGCCGCCTGGACGCGGCACTCAACGATCGCCTGATGCTGGCCTACCTGCTGAAGAACTCGCAGTTGCCGCTGCGCACCGGCGCGACGCTGGAAGCCGGCCAGCCTTCGGCGATCCCGTTCAAGAAGGGCAATCCGAAGTTCGCCAAGGCGATCGACGACGCGATGACCCAGCTCGAGGCGGACGGCACCTTCACGAAGATCTCGGACAAGTGGTTCGGCATCGACGTCTCGAAGCCGCTCAAGTAAAGCGGCAGGCGTGACGACGAAGGGCGGCATCGGTGACGATGCCGCCCTTCGTTTTGTTTCCGCTCGGTTTATTATTGCGCTTTTCGCGCCCGCCCCAACCGCCCCACATGTCGATCCCATCCCTGCTCGTCGATTCGCTGCCCGTGCTTGCGCAGGGCGCGGTCCTGACCGTCAAGTTCGCCGTCCTGTCGATGGTGTTCGGCCTCGTCCTCGCCGTGGTGCTGGCGCTGATGGGCATCGCCCGCAACCGCGTGCTGAACGCGATCGCGCGCATCTACGTGAGCCTGATGCGCGGCACGCCGCTGCTGGTGCAGATCTTCGTGATCTACTACGGCCTGCCGAGCCTGGGCATTTCGCTCGATCCGACGCCGGCCGGCGTGATCGCGCTGTCGGCCAACGTCGCGGCCTACATGTCCGAAAGCATGCGCGGCGCGATCCTCGGCATCGAGAGCGGCCAGTGGCTCGCCTCGTACAGCCTGGGCCTGTCCTGGGGGCAGACGCTGCGCTACGTGATCGGCCCGCAGGCGCTGCGCATCGCCGTGCCGAGCCTGTCGAACAGCCTGATCAGCCTGATCAAGGACACCTCGCTGGTATCGGTGATCACCGTCACCGAGCTGCTGCGCAGCGCCCAGGAAATCATCGCCTCGACCTACCAGCCGCTGCCGCTCTACCTGGCCGCGGCCGCCGTCTACTGGGTGCTCTGCCAGGTGCTCGAATGGGTGCAGCGCTGGTGGGAACGCCGGCTCGCCCTGCCGACTCGCCACTGAAGTCGAGCGAGCCGGGCGCGCCCGGCTCGCTCGCCCCTTCGCTCACCCTCTCGCTCAAGCCGCGCCGGAATCCCGGTCCGCCGCGAAACGCACGCCGAGCGCCGCCCGCGCGGCATCGCTCATCGCGATCATGCGACGCGAATGCGCGTGCGTCATCACCGGGCTCTCGGTCAGCCCCTCGCGCAGCAGCGCGCAGAAGTGCTCGGTCTCGTAGTTGAGGCCGCCGCCCGAGAACGGTTCGTCGAGCTCGACCACCCGGCCGTCGACATAGCGGATCGTCGCCTTGGCCGGGTTCCACCAGTTCTCGTGGATCGTCACGGTGCCGCCCTCGGCGGCCAGCAGCGCGTCGCCGCGCCCCGCAAGGTCCAGCCCGCAGAACAATTGCGCGATGCCCTGCTCGTGGCGGCTGTTCAGGCTCGCGAACAGGTCGACGCCGGTCGCACCGACGCGGCCCAGCGTCTGCACCTCGAGCGGCTCGCCGAGCCAGTCGACCGCCAGGAACATCTCGTAGATGCCGATATCGAGCAGCGCGCCGCCCGCGCCCTCGAAGCTGAAGCTGGGATGATCGGCCGGCACCGTCGCGATCGAGCAGCCTGCCCGCACCAGCCGGATCGGACCGACCGGATCCTGCGCCAGGTGCTCGCGCAGGCGCCGGTACAGCGGATAGAACGGCGGCTTCATCGCCTCCATGAACAGCAGCCCGGCCGACTTCGCGGCCGCCAGCACCGTGTCGAGCTCGCGCGCGTTGACGGTGGCCGGCTTCTCGCAGAGCACGGCCTTGCCGGCCGCGAGCGCGGCCAGCGCATAGGCGGCATGGCTGTCGTTGTGGGTGGCGATGTAGATCGCGTCGAGATCGGATGCGCAGAGCGCCTCGAAGCTCGCCACCGGCGAGCCGCCGAGCTCTGCACAAAAGCCTGCTGCCGCTTCGGCGCGGCGCGCCCAGACGTGGGTAAGCGTGGCGCCCGCCACGTGCTGCAGCGATTGCGCGAAGCGGCGCGCGATCGCGCCGGCACCGACGATGCCGAAACGAATCGTGCGGAGCGCCGGGTTCGATTGGGAAGAGGAAAGGCTCATGGGAATCGGAAGGAAGCGGAACTGCCACGCCGGCCGGGCCGGCGGCGAGCCGTCATGATAACGGGCCGCCGCCTTGCACGGCAGCCCGCCTTCCTTCCGTCCCGGTTCAGCCGTGTGCGCGCGCCTCGAGCGCGACGCCGGCCGGCGCCTCGGTGGTCATGTCGATCAGCTCGCGCGAGGCACTTTCCGCCGCGCGCGCGTCGCGCTGCTCGATCGCGCTGACGATGCGCCCGTGCAGTTCCAGCAGGCGATCGTGCGCGCCGTCGTGGGCCGCCACCTGCTGGCGCACCAGCCGCAAGGCACCGACGATGATCGCGCTCATCTGCTGATAGAACTGGTTGCCGCTGGCGTGGACGATGCGGGCATGCAGCCGCTCGTCGGCCTCGTCGTAGCCGGCCTCGCCCGCCTGCAGCGAGCGGAAGGCCTCGAAGGCCTCGCGAATGCCGGCGATCTCGGCCGCATTGGCACGCTCGGCCGCCTGCCCGGCCGCGCGCGGTTCGATCAGCATGCGGAACTCGAGCACGTCGCGCATGAACTGCGGATCGGGCTTGGCGCGAAAGCGCCAGTTCACCACGTCCTCGTCGATCATGCGCCAGTCGCGCATCGGCCGCACCCGCGTGCCGACCTTGGGCCGCACGTCGAGCATGTCGCGCGCGAGCAGCATCGAGAGCGCTTCCCGCATCACCGTCCGGCTGACGTCGAAATCCTTCGACAGCACGTCCTGCGGCGGCAGGATTCCGCCGTACTTGTCCTCCACTATCCCTGTCACGAGCCCGTCCATGACCTTGCTGACGAGCGACCTTTCTTTGTCTTTTGGCTGTTCCATACGAGACCTCCCCGTTACGACGTATCTGTGTTGGCGTGCTGCCCCCGCAGTCCGGCCCGGCCCCATTTACTCTCTCGATCAGAAACTGCTCGCGAATCCGATTGTTCTTATGTTCGATACGTTGCTGAGTTCGCGATCACAACGCTATCTGGTAAACACCTGACAGGGTAATCCCTCTTACGATTTCGATTAGACATCCTATAGCAAAAAAAAGCCCGACAGGCCTGGAAAAGGCCGTCGGGCGATTTATCAGGATCGCAAAACGTTTGCGGGTTTCAGGGCGCCGGCGATTCGTTGTTTTGTGGAATCGCGCCGCGCCCCGAGGTTTTTAAATCCCTGTTTAACGCGAGCGGTAATCGATCGCTTCCACGCCGGTTTCGCCGCCGAGCAGGCAGAGGTCCGCGCCGCGCTCGGCGAACAGGCCCACCGTCACCACGCCGGGCCAGCCGTTGATGGTCGCCTCCAGCGCGCGGGGCTCGCTGATCGCGAGGCCCTTCACGTCGAGGATCTCGTTGCCGTTGTCGGTCAGGAACGGCGCGCCGTCCTTCGTCACGCGCAGCACCGGCACGCCGCCGAGCGCCGCCAGGCGGCGGCCGATCGCGGTGCGCGCCATCGGCACCACCTCGACCGGCAGCGGGAAGGCGCCGAGCGTGGCCACCCGCTTGCTGGCGTCGGCGATGCACACAAAGCTGCCCGATACCGAGGCGACGATCTTCTCGCGCGTCAGCGCCCCGCCGCCGCCCTTGATCATCGCGCCGCTCGCGTCGATCTCGTCGGCGCCGTCGACATACACCTGCAGGCCTTCGATCTCGTTCAGGTCGAACACGCGGATGCCGTGCGATTCCAGGCGCTGCGTGGTGGCGATCGAGCTCGACACGGCGCCGCGGTAGCGCGTCTTGATCGCGGCCAGCGCGTCGATGAAGCAGTTCGCGGTGGAACCGGTGCCGACACCGATCACCGAGCCTTCCGGCACGTTTTCCAGCACGTAATCGGCGGCGGCCTGGCCGACCAGGCGTTTGAGTTCGTCTTGAGTCATGGGGAGGTAAAGCGCTGATTGCGAAAAGACGCGAGTTTACCGGAGTCGTCCGACGCGGCGTCGATTTTCGTCCGCCGCGCGGCATCGGCGCGACAGGCACGGCGGCCCGCTGCTCGCGCCACCTTGAATCAGGGCGCCTCGGGTTCGACGCCGGCCGGCGCGGATGCCGGTGCCGACGCGGGGGGCGTGATGCCGGCCGAGGGTGCCGCGCCGGGAAAATACTTGTCGAGCAGGGCCTGCGCGATCGCATCGGTCTGCGCGTCCGGGTTGCCCGAATAGTCGGCGGGACGGAAATGCATCTGGAAGGCCGCGAACACGCGCCGCGTGCGCGCGTCGAGCACGCCGTCGGTGGCCACCTCGTAGCCGTAGCGCGCCAGCTTCAGTTGCAGGCCGCGCACGTCGGCCGGGTCGCCCGGCGCACGGCCGGCCAGCCTGGCCGCCACGGTCGCATCGTCGGGCCAGGCGCCGATGCCGGCGCGCGCCAGCGCCTGCCACGGGAAGGCCGGGCCCGGATCGATCTTGCGCTGCGGGGCGATGTCGCTATGGGCGACCACGCGCGTGGGCGGGATGCCGTAGCGCGTGACGATGTCCTTCGCCAGCTTCACCACGGCCTCGATCTGGTCCGGCGCATAAGGCTGCCAATGACGATTGGCCGGTGCGTCGAGCGGGCCGGCGTTGACGATCTCGATGCCGATCGAGGCCGCGTTGAGTTCGGTGGTGCCCTGCCAGTCGCTGACGCCGGCATGCCAGGCGCGCTGGTTCTCGGGCACCAGCTGCAGCACCACCGGCTCGCCGTTGCGGCGCGGCGGATGGCTCGGCACCAGGTAGTGCGCGCTGACCTCGTTGTGGGTCAGCACGAACAGCGCGCGCTGGTCGTCCGACTCCGTGTAGTGCAGCACCAGGAAGCGCACGCGCGAATCGGCGCCGCGCGCCGGGTGGCTCGTATCGGCGACGTAACCATCGCGCTCGACCAGCCTCGGCGAGGCGCAGGCGGCGAGCAAGGCCGCCGCGCAGCCGAACGCCAGCACCCGCGAGGCGGACGCGGCCCGCGCGCCGGCCACGCGGGCGAGCCGCGCCGCCGTGGCGATCGGGGCAAGCGATTTCATCATCGCGCGCGCTCCTCGCCGTGCGCGCTTACTTCGCGAGCGCCGCGCGACGCTGGCGCACCGCCTCGTACAGGCACACGCCGCTGGCCACCGAGACGTTCAGGCTCTCGACGCTGCCGGCCATCGGGATGTTCATCACGTCGTCGCAGGTGTCGCGCGTGAGACGGCGCATGCCCTCGCCCTCGGCGCCCATCACCAGCGCGACCGGGCCGTCCAGCTTGGTCTCGTAGAGGCTCGCGCCGGCGTCGTCGTCGGTGCCGATCACCCACACGCCGGCATCCTTGAGCTCGCGCAGCGCGCGCGCCAGGTTGGTGACGGTGATGTAGGGCACCGTGTCGGCGGCGCCGCTGGCGACCTTGGCCGCCGTCGCGTTAAGGCCGACCGCGCGGTCGCGCGGCGCGATGATGGCATGCGCGCCGGCCGCGTCGGCCACCCGCAGGCAGGCGCCGAGATTATGCGGATCGGTCACGCCGTCGAGCACCAGCAGCAGCGCCGGGCCCTGGATGCCGTCGAGCAGCTCGGCCAGGTTCTGCGCGAGCGGCAGGTCCTCGACGCGCGCCACCACGCCCTGGTGGCGCTCGGTATGCGCGAGCCCCCAGAGGCGCGTCTCGTCGGCCGCGATCAGCCGGACCCCGGCCTCCTTCGCGGTGGCGAGGAAATCGATCATGCGGCGATCGCGCCGCGTCTGGTCGTACAAGACCTCGGCGACCGTCGACGCATCGTGGCGCAGCCGCGCGGTGACCGCGTGAAAACCGTAGAGAACCTTCAAACGTGACATGACTGGAGCTACCTTCATCTGGGCGCGGCGCGCTCGGCGCGCATCGCGCAATGGTAAAACGCAAGCGCCGCGTGACCGGCGGCGGGCCGGACAACGCGGCGTCTTCTGGGCTTCGGCTCGACGGGCCGGCACCTCGTGGCGCCGGCCGCGGCATCAATATTTCTTGCGCGGTCGCGCCTTCTTGGCCGGCGACTTCGAGGCCGGCCCGCCCTTCTTCTTCGCGGCGGGATGCGCGGGACGCGCTTCCTTGGCGGCCGGCGCGCTCGGGCTCGCGACGGGCTTCTTGCGACGTGCCGGCAGCTCGTCCTCGCTCGAGGTGATGCCCGGCATCGCCCGCACGCGCGCACCGCCGCGCTCGGCCGCGGCCGGCGTCGGCGCTGGCCCGCGCGGCGTCTTCACGGGCGTGTCGCGCACCAGGCGGAAGTCGATCTTGCGTGCATCGAGATCGACGCGGCTGACCTGCACGCGCACGCGGTCGGAGAGCCGGTAGCGGATGCCGGTGCGCTCGCCGCGCAGTTCGTTCTTGATCTCGTCGTACTGGAAGTAGTCGGAGCCGAGCTCGGTGACGTGCACCAGCCCTTCGATGAACAGCGTGTCGAGCTGCACGAAGATGCCGAACGGCGTCACGCCGTTGACCATCCCGCCGTATTCCTCGCCGAGCTTGTCGCGCATGAAATAGCACTTGAGCCAGGCCTCGACGTCGCGCGAGGCTTCGTCGGCGCGGCGCTCGTTGGCCGAGCAATGCAGGCCGAGCTCGTCCCAGATCGCGTTGTTGCTGCGGGTGCGATTGCGCGCGGCGTCGTCTTCCTTCTGCATCGCGCGGGCACGCGGCGAGATCGCCGTGTTCAGCTCGACGCCCTCGGGCGCCTTGGGCGTGTACTTCTGGCCCGACAGGATCGCGTAGATCGCGCGGTGCGTGAGCAAGTCGGGATAGCGGCGGATCGGGCTCGTGAAATGCGCGTAGGCATCGTAGGCGAGACCGAAGTGGCCGATATTGTCCGGGCTGTAGACGGCCTGCTGCATCGAGCGCAGCAGCATCGGCTGCAGCATTTGCGCATCGGGCCGGTCGCGGATCTTCGCCATCAGCGCGGCGTAGTCGCTGGCGTGCGGGGTATCGCCGCCGCCCAGCGTGAGCCCCATGCCGCGCAGGAAGGAACGCAGGTTCTCGAGCTTCTCGGCGGTCGGGCCTGCGTGGATGCGGTACAGGCCCGGCTGCTTGTGACGCTTCATGAAATCGGCCGCGCAGACGTTGGCGGCCAGCATGCATTCCTCGATCAGCTTGTGCGCGTCGTTGCGCTGGCGCGGCAGGATCTGCTCGATCTTGCCCTGCGCATTGCAGACGATGTAGGTCTCGGTGGTGTCGAAGTCGATCGCGCCGCGCTTCTGGCGTGCCGCGAACAGCGCCTTGAACACGCCGTAGAGATTCTGCAGGTAGGGCAGCAGCTCGGCGCGGCGCGCGGCCTCGGGGCCCTTGGTGTTGCCGAGCACGGCCGCCACTTCGGTGTAGGTGAGCCGCGCGGCCGAGTGGATCACGGCCGGGTAGAACTGGTAGCCCTTCACCTCGCCGCGCGCGGTCACCACCATGTCGCAGACCAGGGTGCAGCGGTCCACCGCCGGGTTCAGCGAGCACAGGCCGTTGGACAGCTTCTCGGGCAGCATCGGGATCACGCGGCGCGGGAAGTACACCGAGGTGCTGCGCTCCAGCGCGTCGACATCGAGCGCCTCGCCCGGCTTCACGTAGTGCGAGACGTCGGCGATCGCGACGATCAGGCGGTAGCCGTCGCCGCGGCCGACCTTCATCGGCTCGCAGTAGACGGCATCGTCGAAGTCGCGCGCGTCCTCGCCGTCGATCGTGACCAGCGGCACGTCGCGCAGGTCCACGCGGTAGCGCAGGTCGATCGGACGAACCTTGTCGGGCAGCGCGGCCGAGGCGGCCAGGGCCGCCGGGCTGAACTCGTGCGGCACGCCGTACTTGCGCACCGCGATCTCGATCTCCATGCCGGGATCGTCGATATCGCCGAGCACCTCGGTCACGCGGCCGAGCGGCTGCGAATGACGGCTGGGGAAATCGGTCAGCTCGACCACCACCACCTGGCCGACCTTGGCCTTCTTGGCGTTCTGCGAGATCAGGATGTCGTGGCCGATCCGCTTGTCCTCGGGAGCCACGATCAGCGCGCCGTTCTCGTTGAGCAGGCGGCCGATCACGCGCTTGTTGGCGCGATCGGTGACCTCGACCACATGCCCTTCCGGGCGGCCGCGACGGTCGTAGCCGACGATCCGCGCGAGCACGCGATCGTTGTGCATGACCTTCTGCATCTCGCCGCTGGGCAGGAACAGGTCGTCCTGGCCGTCGTCGCGGATCAGGAAGCCGTAGCCGTCGCGATGGCCCTGCACGCGGCCTGCGACGAAGTTCGAAGGATGGGTCAGTTGATAATGCCCGCGCTTGTCGAGCCGGATCTGGCCGTCGCGTTCCATGGCGGCGACGCGCCGGAAGAAACCCTCGCGTTCCTGGCGCTTGATCGACAGCGCCTCGGCGATGTCGTTCGCGGCCAGCGGTGCGTCGCTCGTACGCAGCACGCCGAGAATTTCCTCGCGGCTCGGAATGGGATACGGATACTTGCTCAAGGGCTTGTCGATGGTTGTTCTCGTTGCGTGGACTTACCTGTCCGGTTCGAACGATCGGACGCCAGGTTGCGGGCCATTCTATCACCCGTGGCCGCGCCAAAAACCGCGAAGCGCGGACGGCCCGCCGCGAGCGGCCCGTCCGGCGCGGCGATGCAAAAACTTGTTGACACGTCCATTCATCATGCTAAGATTGCGGTCTTGATTGATGCAGCTTGTGCCCAGGTGGCGGAATTGGTAGACGCACTAGGTTCAGGTCCTAGCGGTGGCAACACCGTGGAGGTTCGAGTCCTCTCCTGGGCACCACAAGTTTTTGAAAGGCCGGCTTTATGCCGGCCTTTTTCATTTCAAGCCCAGGAAGCAAAGCGCCTGCGCGCTTTGCGGGAGGACTCGAAAGGCCTGGCTTGCAAGCCAGGCCGGGGTCGCGCTGGCGTGACCGAGTCCTCTCCTGGGCACCACAAGTTTTTGAAAGGCCGGCTTTATGCCGGCCTTTTTCATTTCAAGCCCAGGAAGCAAAGCGCCTGCGCGCTTTGCGGGAGGACTCGAAAGGCCTGGCTTGCAAGCCAGGCCGGGGTCGCGCTGGCGTGACCGAGTCCTCTCCTGGGCACCACAAGTTTTTGAAAAGCCGGCCTCGTGCCGGCTTTTTTCATTTCCGGCTCGCCCTCGCGCCTTACCGCCCCCACACTCCCGAACATCCGCGCCGATGGCTCGCCATCAGATGCGTATCCACGATCCCCGTCGCCTCCATCAGCGCGAACATGGTGGTCGGCCCGACGAACACGAAGCCGCGCTTGCGCAGCCCCTTGCTCAGCGCCTCCGATTCGGGCGACGTGGTCGGAATCTCGTCCACCGTGCGCGGCTCGGGCGTCTTGTCCGGCCGGAACGACCAGATGAACTCGGCCAGGCCGCCCTCCTCGCGCAGACGGATCGTCGCCGCCGCGTTGTTGATCGCCGCGAGGATCTTCGAGCGGTTGCGGATGATCCGCTCGTCCGCCAGCAGCCGCTCGACATCGCGCTCGCCGAAGGCAGCCACCTGCTCCGGGACGAAACCGCGAAATGCGTCGCGGAACGCCTCGCGCTTGCGCAGGATGGTCAGCCAGGACAAGCCCGACTGGAAAGCTTCCAGGCTAAGCCGCTCGAACAGGCCCTGCTCGTCGCACACCGGCATGCCCCACTCGGTGTCGTAATAGTGCTTGAGCAGCGGATCGACCGCGGCCCAAGGCGGACGCGCGAGTCCATCCTCGCCGACGACGACCTCGACGGGTCGGGCTGCCTGGGGTTTCGTGGCCTTCTTCGGGATCGTGCTCATCGGGCAATGACGCGGGTTTCGTTGCGGGAAAAACCAGCGCGCGACACCGAACCTCGACCCGGCGCCACGCGACTGCGCACTATCTCACACGAAACCCGCCGCGGGCCGGCGACCCGCTCAAGTCCGCAAGCACCGCTCAGGACGCATCGGCCTCGACCAGGTAACGCGTCAGCGCGGTCGAGGACATCTCGCGCGCAAGCCGCGCCGCCTGCCCCGACCACATGTTGCTGAAATCGGAACGCCCTGTCTTCTCGGTCACCGCACGCAGCGGCGCCAGCGCGCCGCCGGCGGTCGGGAACGCCGGCGCCACCTTGGACATCGGGCCGATCTCGCGCATCAGGCGATTCGCGATACCACGCGCGGGCCGCCCGGTAAACAGGTTGGTCAGCGCGGTCTCGTCCTCGCCGGCGGTACGCAGCGCGTCGCGGTGGAAGGCGCTCACCTTGGCTTCGGGCGTCAGCAGATAGGCCGTGCCGACCTGCACGGCCGAGGCGCCGAGCGCGAAGGCAGCCCGCACGCCGCGCGGATCGGCGATGCCGCCGGCGGCGATCACCGGCACCGGTACCGCGTCGACGATCTGCGGCACCAGGGCCAGCGTGCCGACCTGGGTCGACATGTCGTCCGAGAGGAAATTGCCGCGATGGCCGCCGGCCTCGTAGCCCATCGCGATCACCGCGTCGACGCCGCGCTCGACCAGCCAGCGCGCTTCCCTGACCGTGGTGGCCGAGGCGATCACGCGCGCGCCGGCCCGCTTGACGCGCGCCAGCAAGGCGGCTTCCGGCAGGCCGAAATGGAAGCTGACGACCTCGGGCCGATAAGCCTCCACCACCTCGCAATAGGCGGCATTGAAGGGCGCGCGCCCGGCCGACGGCACCGGCTCGGCCGGATCGAGCCCGAGCTCGACGTAATAGCGCGCCAGCGCCGCCCGCCAGGCGAGCTGGCCGGCCGGATCCGGCGCGGGATCGGTATGCGCGAAGAAATTGAGGTTGATCGGCCGGGTGGTGGCGCCACGAATCCGGTCGAGCGCCGCCTTCATCTGCTCGACCGACAGCATCGCGCCCGGCAGCGAGCCGAGCCCACCCGCCTCGCTGGTGGCGATCACCATCTCGGGCGTGGTCGCGCCGGCCATCGGCGCCTGGATGATCGGCAGTTCGATGCCGAACAGGTCGAGAATTCGATTGTCTTGCCAGTTGCCCATGCTTGCGTTCTCCCTGCGGCGATGCCGCTCATCGCGCGCGCCTGCTTCGCGAAACGCGCCGGTCGTCGACGCGCGCCATCCTACCTCAGCCGCGCGTTCGGCATCCGGCTCGCCATCTGCCGCCCGCGCTTCGTGGTTCCGGCGCTTCGCGCCTCAAGCGTCGCCGCCGGCCTTGGCGGCGGCACGCTGCTGCTCGCGCCATTCGGGGGTCGTGACGCCGCCCACGCCCCAACTGTCGAGCTCGACCTCGTCGATCACCACGAAGGTGGTGTGATGCGGCTTGCCCATCACCTCGAACAGCAGCTCGCTGACGCCCTTGATCAGCGCCTTCTTCTGCTCGGGCGTGGTGGCGCTGGCGCCGGGCGCGGTGCCCTCGCGGGTGACCTTGATATTGACGTACGGCATGGTGCTTCTCCTTGTTCGAATGTCCAGGACGGCGAGGGCCGGCGGTGACAACGCCGGCCCTCGCGCGGTGCTTACCAGCGGCCGGCGTGCTGGCCGCCGTCGACGCTGAGCGTCTCGCCGGTCACGAAACCGGCGCGCTCGAGGTACATCACCGCGTCGACGATCTCGGACACCTCGCCCATGCGGCCCATCGGGTGCAGGTTGTCGAGGAAGGCATGGGTTTCGGCCGGGTGCATCGGCGTCTTGATGATGCCGGGCGCCACCGCGTTCACTCGCACGCCGCTCTTCGCGTACTCGATCGCCAGGCCACGCGTGACCGCGTCGAGACCGCCCTTGGTCAGCGTGGCGAGCCCCGAGGGCGCGCCGCTGATCGCCTGGCGCACCAGCGTGGTGGTGATCTGCACGACGTGGCCGTGACGCTGCGCGAGCATCGGCTCGAGCGCCAGCTGGGTGACGTGGAAGAAGCCGCCCAGGTTTACGCTCAGTACCCGCGTGAACTCCTCGGGCGTGTATTCGGTGAACGGCTTGCCGATGAAGATGCCGGCATTGTTGATCAGCGTATCGATGCGGCCGAAGCGATCGAGCGCCGTCTTCACCACCTGCTGCGCGACCTCGCGATCGCTGATGTTGCCCGGCACCGCCACCACGCCCGCGTCGTCACTCTGGCGGATGTTGCGAGAATTCGCGACCACCGCGTAACCCTGCTTGCGATAGGCCTCGACGATGCCGGCGCCGATGCCTTGCGATGCGCCCGTCACGATGGCGACTTTCTGCTGATTGCTCATGGTTCTGCTCCACTGATTAGGTTGACTAACTACCAGGATGTCCGTTCGGGCATCCATCGCGGGTCCTGCTTCAGGCTGTCACGTGATCGCGAGCGGCCTGCCCTTCCTGAAGAATGTCAAGCGCGAGGCCAGATCGGGGCGAGCACGTCCGGCCAAGGGCGATCGGGCTGCCTCGGGCCATCCATCGCCCACCAGCAGCACGGCATTCGGAAACGCCCGCGCCACCACCCATGCCAGGTCGTCGTCACGGCTGCCCGGCCCGCATCGACGATCGAACCAGCTCGCACCCAGCAGCACCGCTCGTGGCGCAAAGCGGTCGGCAACGTCGGTCACGCCTTCGGGCGATACCCCAACGCCCGGCAGGTACAGCAGGTCGCCCGGCCGCACCGAACCCAGCACGAATCCGATCTCCGCCTCGTCGCCCCCGCTGCCGGCCGGCGTGGCCGTGACCAGCAGGCGCGTCAGGCCATCGCGGCAGAGCGTGCCGGTCTCGTACGCCGCGAGCCCGACCGCGCCGCCGCCAAGGCATGCCGCCACCGGCTTGCTCGCGTAGACGCGTCGAGCGGCCGGCAAGCCTGCCTCGCGTCCGCCGCTCGACACGCCGCCGCCGAGCAGCAGCGCATCGAGCTCGCCGATGCCGGCGGCACCGGCCGCCGCTTGCCGCAGTGCCGCCGGGCCGTCCCGCCATTCGGGAATCGCCAGCATCCGCATCGAATCGATCTCGATCCGGATGACGGCGCCCTCGAGTGCGCTGAGCTTGGCGGTTGCGGTTGGCATCGGAAGCACCGTGTTGCATGACATGGACGCAAGCGTATGCCGCTTGCCGCCTCCGCAAAATCCGCTATCCTCTCTCAATGGCTGAGAAAAAACGCACAGAGGTCGATTGGCAGGATGTTCGCGTGTTCCTGGCGCTGGGGCGCCACGGGAGCCTGTCGGCAGCCGCACGCGCACTGGGGGTCAACCACGCGACGATTTCGCGACGAATCCAGTCGCTGGAGGCCACGCTCGGCGAGAAGCTGGCGGAACGCCGGCCGGAAGGTTATGTGCTGACGCCGGCCGGCACGCGCGCCCTGAGCGTGGCAAGCGACATGGAGACGGCGGTGCAGACGCTGGGGCGCGGCGGTACCGACGATGCGCCGAAGGGCATCGTGCGCGTGAATGCGCCGCCCGCGCTCTCGCAGGCTTTCCTGACGCGCCGTCTGGCCGAGGTGCCGATCCTGTTCCCCGGGCTCGACATCGACCTGGCGACGGACCTGCGCTCGATCAGCCTCGAGCGGCACGAAGCCGATCTCGCGGTGCGCATCGACAAGCCCGAGGACGGCGACTTCATCGCCAAGCCGGTCGGATCGATGGATTTCGGCTTTTATGGCACGCCGGCCGTCTGCGAGCGCGTGGAAGGCGGCGAGGCACCGACCCTGGTGGGTTTCGACGAAGCGAACAGCCATATGCCGGATGCGAGCTGGCTCGGCCAGCACTATCCGCAGGCGCGGATCGCGTTTCGCGCCAACAACCACGTCGCGCAGGCCACCGCGGCCTGCGCGGGCGTCGGGCTGGCGATGCTGCCGCATTACGTGGGGCGCCAGTTGCCCGAGTTGCGCGCCTGCGCGCTGAGCCCGGTGCGGCCCTCGCGTGACATCTGGCTGCTGATCCGGCGACAGGACCGCAAGGACCTGCCGATCCGAACCGTGGTCGACTACCTGACGCGGCGCTTCGAGGAAGCGCGGGACCTGTTCGAAGCCTGAGCCGCGCCCGGCTTGCGGCCTCGCGACGAGCCGGCTCGCCCTGCCCGCGCCGGCCTCACTCGATGAAACCGAGCACGACGCGGCGCGTACGCGCGGTTTTCTTCTCCATCTTGGTCACGTGGATCGGCCCGATCTCGGCCGTGTTGGCGACATGCGTGCCGCCGCAGGGCTGCAGGTCGATGCCGTCGATGCGCACCAGGCGCACCGTGCCGAAACCGCTCGGCGGCTTGACGCTCATGGTGCGCACCAGGTCGGGATTGGCCTGCAGCGCCTCGTCGCTGATCTGCTCGATCGTCACGGCGCGCGCGGCCTCCACCCACTTCGCCAGGGTCGCGTCGATCTCCTCGCGCGCCAGCGGCTCGCTGGTCACGAAATCGAGTCGCGCGTAATCGGGCGTGATGCTGCAACCATCGACGGGATACGGCAGCGCGCCGCACATCAGGTGCGATGCGGTGTGCAGGCGCATCATCCGGTTGCGCCGTGCCCAGTCGATCTCGATCGCGACTTCATCGCCGACGGCGAGCTTCGACAGCACGGCAAGCTGGTCCGGCGCGGGCACGTGGAGCACGTCGTCCGGCGTGGCGCCGGGGAGCTGGCTCTTGCGCGCATCGGCGATCGCGAGGCGGCTGCCGTCGCCCAGCGTGATGACACCCGTGTCGCCGAGCTGACCGCCGCCATGCGGGTAGAACACGGTGCGCTCCAGCGTGAGACCGGATTCGTCGATATGCGTGACGCGGGTGGTGCATTGGCGCAGATAGGGATCGTCGCGGAACAGGGCTGACGTGGGCATCGAATAACCTCGGGGGATCTTGGTTGGAGGAATGGCGAGGCAAGACAGGCTTCGTGCTCGCGGCACGATGGCTATCGCGATCATGGGGCATGCCGAGGGAAAATGTACGACTCGCTTCAAAAAGTATTGACAGCGTTCTTGGGCACGCTATAATCGCATTCTTGCTTGAGATGCAGCTTGTGCCCAGGTGGCGGAATTGGTAGACGCACTAGGTTCAGGTCCTAGCGGTGGCAACATCGTGGAGGTTCGAGTCCTCTCCTGGGCACCACAAGTTCTAAAAAGGTCGGCTTTATGCCGGCCTTTTTTCATTTCAAGCCCAGGAAGCAAAGCGCCTGCGCGCTTTGCGGGAGGCCTCGAAAGGCCTGGCTTGCAAGCCAGGCCGGGGTCGCGCCGGCGTGACCGAGTCCCCTCCTGGGCACCACAAGTTTTGAAAAGCCGGCCTCGTGCCGGCTTTTTTCATTTCAAGCCAGGCGCAAGCAGGAAGCGCTATTTCCCGCAATGAACGTGCTCAACGAAAAAAATTCGATTTGTCCCGAAAAACCGTTGACAAGGGATCTGGCTCCTCTATAATCGCATTCTTGCTTGAGATGCAGCTTGTGCCCAGGTGGCGGAATTGGTAGACGCACTAGGTTCAGGTCCTAGCGGTGGCAACATCGTGGAGGTTCGAGTCCTCTCCTGGGCACCACAAGTTCTAAAAAGGTCGGCTTTATGCCGGCCTTTTTTCATTTCAAGCGCCCTCACCCACAGCGCGCCACCGCGTCATCCACACTCAGCTCCGACAGCGCCTCCTCCCGCAGCCCGTCGTCACTGGCCCGCCGCAACACCTCGAGCACCTCGGGCTTCAGCCGCACCAGCCGCAAACGCCAGCCCCGCGCCTCGCACTCGGCAGCAAAGGTCTTCAAGGCCTCGATCGCCGTTCCGTCGAGATCGGGCGATTCCTCCAAGCTCAGGACGATCGTCGTCAGGGCTCCGGCCGCATGCGCGAGCTGCCGCACGCGTGCCAGCACACGCTCTGCGTTCGCGAAGAACAACTGCCCTTCCGGCCGCACGATCAGCATGCCGGGCACCGGCGTCGCATCGGCATGGATCGACACGTCGACGAAATCGCGGCTGTCGCGCAAGCGCCCCAACTCACTGACCTTGGGCTCGGACAGCTTGCGCACGGTAAACAGCAGGCTCATCGCGATCGACACCAGCAAGCCGTTCAGCACGCCCAGCACGAGTACCGCCAGGATCGCCGCGACCACCAGCAGGCGGTCGCGATGCCAGCGCCAGTAAGGCCCGAACGCGGCCGGATGCAGCGAATGGCTGACCGCGAAGATCACGATCGCGGCCAGCACCGGCTCCGGCGTGCGCGCCAGTTGCGGCAGCAGCAGCCAGACGATCAGCGCGATCACGAGCGCCGCGCAGGCGCCCGCGAGCCGGCTCTGCGCGCCGGCCGCCTCGTTCGCCGAACTGGCCGAATAACCCGCGCCGACCGGCATGCCATGCAGCAGCCCCGAAACCAGGTTGGCGCAGCCGAGCGCGACCAGGTCGCGATTCGGCGAGATCGTGTCGCCATGCTTCAACGCGAAGTTGCGGATCGAACCATAGGACTCCGCGTACAGGATCAGCATCAGCGCGAAGCCCAGCTCGATGGTCTGGGTCCAGGCCGCGCGATCGAGCGAAGGCAGGCCGAGCGCCACATGCTGCAGATCGATCCGGCCGACCACGGCCACCCCGTGCGCGCCCCAGTCGATGCCGTAACCGGCGGCGATGCCGAGCACGATCACGATCAGCGTCGCCGGAGCGCGCGAGCGATTGCCGAGCAGGAACAGGATCGCCAGCGCGACGGCCCCGACCACGACGCTGGACGGATTCGCCTGCGGCAGCCCGCGCAGCAGATCGAGGAACACATGCGGCGTGTCGCTGTGATGGACCGGCACCACGAGGATCTTCGGCAACTGCTTGATCACGATCGTCAAGGCCAGGCCGAAGGTGAATCCGCGCAGCACCGGCCGGGCGATGAAGTCCGAGATGCCGCCCAGCCGCGCGGCCCCGGCGATCAGGAACAGCACGCCGGTGGTGGCCACCAGGGCAGCGGCCAGGGCCAGTTGCGCGGCGGCCGTGGCGCCCGTTTCCGACAACACGGTGGCGGCCAGCACGGCAGCCGATGACGAAGTCGACGAGACGATCGCGAAACGGCTGCTGCCGAGCACCGCGTAGACCACCAGGCCGACCAGCAAGGCGATCAGGCCGGCCTGCGGCGGCAGGTTCGCGAGTCCCGCGTAGGCCACCGCCTCGGGGATCAACAGGCCAGCGATCGACAGGCCGGCCAGCGCATCGCGCCAGTTGCGCTCGCCGCGCGGCATGGCCGGCGCGGCGATGGCCGCGAAGTGCGCGGGATCACGCGGCGCCACGTCGGGCACCGGCTGCGCGGGCATCGCCCCCGCCGGCTTGCGTCCCACCGCCATCTCAGGGCCTCGGCTCGAATACGCCGGTCCAGCCCGGCAGGTAGCGTGCATCCTGCGCGTGCGCATGGGCCAGCGCCTCCTTGAGCGCCTTGGCGAAATGCTTGCGGATCCGCTCGACCGGAATCTTGCCGCGCAGGTAGTCGGCCCAGAGGAATTCACTGAACGGCGTGGTGTCCTTGGCGTAACCGCCGGCGGTGCGCAATTCGCCGGCCAGGCTGCGATAGGGATCGTCGCGCAGCGCCGTGAGCACGCCCGGCAGGCGGTCGTAGTCGTGACGCGAACCGTCGGGACCGAAGGGATGCACCCACTGGTTGTGCTCCATCATCCGCCAGAAGATCGTGTCGTCGAGCCAGGACAGGTCCTTCAGCAGCATCGCCTTCACATCGGTCACGCCCTCTTCCAGCAAGGCACGGCCGAGATGATGGTGATCGACGATGAACAGCGCCTGCCCGGGGCCGAGCACGGCCGGAAACCAGTGCAGGTCGATCGCCTCGCGACGCGCCTTCTTGCCCAGCGACTGCCAGTGCTTGCGCTTGGCCTCGACCTCGCGAAAACCGATCGTCATTTGCGTGGGTTTCAGCGCCGCCAGCCTGGCGGGAATCAGATGGACATCGCGGCCCAGTGCCATGGTCGGTCTCCCAGGGAAATATCCGCCACGATACCCTCGCGAGCCGCTGTCGTGCAGTTCGGCACGACCCTCGGGCGAGCCCCCAACTCGCGCCTCGCGGTTCAGGGCGAACAGGCCGCGCCCGGCGCATCGAGCCGGTGCCGCAGCCACGAACCGTATTCGTCCTCGACGACGTCGAGCGCTCGCATGCCCAGCTTGCGCGCCAGCTTCAGCGAGGCGGCATTGTCGACGGCGATGTCGGCGATCAGCGCCGGGACCTGCACGGCATCGAAGGCATGCCGGACCACGCAGGCCGCCGCCTCGCTCGCATAACCCTGCCCCCAGGCATCGCGTACCAGGCGCCAGCCGATCTCGGGCGCCTCGCTGCCCTCGACGGGCAGCAGCAGGACCCAGCCGAGGAAACGCGCCGGCTCGCGCGCCTCGGCCAGCACCCAGTAGCCATGCCCCGGCGGATAGCCGCGCGTGATGCGATCGAGCACGAAGCGCCGATGCGCGAGCGGATCGCCCCACGGCCCCGGGATATGGCGGGTGACCTCCGGATCGCGGTCCATCGCCAGGCAGGCCTCGAGATCGTCGAGCGTGCGCGCACGCAGGATCAGTCGCTCGGTGCGCAATGGCGGCACCCCGTTTTCGGGTCGATGGCAGGCATCCGTCATGAACGCTCCGGGCAGGATTCCGATCAATAATCGGATTACGAAAATTGAAACGACATGCATTCAGTTTCAATACATGCCTTTCATATTCAATTCAATCCTGCGCATTCTGCCATTTACCCGCGAAAATCGACTAGGGATTAATCCCGAGCCTGAAATCAAACGGAACGCGATCCTTATTGCTCGGCGTACACTGAACCGGCCGTCCGCGCCCGGCGCCGCGCTGGGCGGGCCTTGCCGCCGCGCGGCGCCGCCACCAAGGAGACCTGCCCCATGAGCTGGACCCGGGAACAAAGAAACGTAACGATCGCTGCCTATCTCGGCTGGACCCTCGACGCCTTCGATTTCTTCCTGATGGTATTCGTGCTGAAGGATATCGCCGCGGAATTCAATACGAAAATCCCGGCGGTGGCCTTTGCCGTCACCCTGACCCTGGCCATGCGTCCGCTCGGCGCCCTGATCTTCGGCCGTCTCGCCGACCGTTTCGGCCGCCGGCCGACCCTGATGGTCAACATCGCCTGCTATTCGGTGCTGGAGCTCGCCTCGGGTTTCGCGCCCAGCCTCGGCGCCCTGCTCGTGATGCGCGCGCTGTTCGGCATCGCGATGGGCGGCGAATGGGGCGTCGGCTCCGCGCTGACCATGGAAACCGTGCCGCCGCATTCGCGCGGCATCGTCTCGGGGCTGCTGCAGGCCGGTTATCCGAGCGGTTATCTGCTCGCCTCGGTGGTGTTCGGCGTGCTCTACCAGTACATCGGCTGGCGCGGCATGTTCATGATCGGGGTGGTGCCGGCGCTGCTGGTGCTCTACGTGCGCTCGCACGTGCCCGAGTCGCCCGCCTGGAAGCAGATGGAAAAGCGTCCGCGCCCGAGCCTGGTCGCCACCCTCAAGCAGAACTGGAAGCTGTCGGTCTACGCGGTGGTGCTGATGACGGCCTTCAACTTCTTCTCGCACGGCACCCAGGATCTCTACCCGACCTTCCTGCGCGAGCAGCATCACTTCGACCCGCATACGGTGTCGTGGATCACCATCGTCCTGAACATCGGCGCGATCGTCGGCGGCCTCGCCTTCGGTTCGATCTCCGAAAAGATCGGCCGGCGCCGCGCGATCTTCATCGCCGCGCTGATCGCGCTGCCGGTGCTGCCGCTGTGGGCTTTCTCGAGCGGCGCGCTCGCGCTGGCGGCCGGCGCCTTCCTGATGCAGATCTCGGTGCAGGGCGCCTGGGGCGTGATCCCGGTCCACCTCAACGAGATCTCGCCCGACGAGATCCGCGCGACCTTCCCGGGTTTCGTCTACCAGCTCGGCAACCTGCTCGCCTCGGGCAATGCCACCATGCAGGCGCAGCTCGCCGTGGACAACGGCAACGACTACGGCCACGCGCTGGCCATCGTGGCCGGCACGGTGGCCGTGGTGATCGCGGTGCTGATCCTGTTCAGCCGCGAACGACGCGGCATCGACATGACGCAGAGTGCCGCGCAAGCCGCCGCCACCCACTGAACCTCACCCGCAGCGCATCATCGCGCGAGGCGCGCCGCCGCGCGCATCCCCGCGCGATGATGCTGCAACGCACACCAGCACTAGAGGATTCCGCCCACAGACAACGCTTGCCGCCCTCCCGCGACGCTTCTTATCTTAATAAAAAACGCTTGTTTCAATTACAGATTTGAATCGCCTGTTCGGCAACGAAACGGTGATCAAAAGGGAGGCGCACATGGCGGTTCGTCAGGCCAGCCGGCAAAGCGGCGGCACGAAGGCGCGCATACTCGACGCGGCCGAAGACCTGTTCGTCGAACACGGCTTCGAGGCGATGTCGATGCGGCAGATCACGTCGCGTGCCGCGGTCAATCTCGCGGCGGTCAATTACCACTTCGGCAGCAAGGAGGCACTGATCCACGCGATGCTCTCGCGGCGCCTGGACCAGCTCAACGACGAACGCCTGCGCATCCTCGATCGCTTCGAGGCGCAGCTCGGCGCCGCCATCACCTGCGAGCACGTGCTCGGCGCGATGTTCATCCCGGCGCTGCAGGCCTCGCGCGATCCCCAGCGCGGCGGCCGCGCCTTCCTGCGGCTGATCGGGCGCGCCTACACCGATCCCTCGACCTTCGTGCGCAGCTTCCTGTCGGCGCATTACGCGAGCGTCGCGGGACGCTTCTTCGAGGCGTTCCAGCGCGCGCTGCCGCAACTGCCGCGCAGCGAACTCGGCTGGCGCCTGCACTACGCGATCGGCGCCCTGTCCGGCGCCCTGGCGGGCGCGGAAACCGACAGCCTGCTCGACGATTTCTCGCAGGGCCGCAGCATGAACGACGTGCAGATGATCGCGCGCCTGTCCTCGCTGATCGTCGCCGCGCTCAAGGCGCCGATGCCCGACGCAGCGCAGATGTCGATCTTCGCCGCGGTGCTCGAGGACGCGCAGCGCAGCAGCCCGCTGGTCGCCGGCGGCGGTGAATTGCAGGCCGGGCCGTTCAGCGCCTCGGCCGGTACCCGGCTGCACGCGCGACACGCTTCCTGAGGCGCGGCGCCCAACGGCGCGCGCGGTCGATTTCCTCGCGCCGGTTCGCCGGCGCGAGGCGCCCGCTTGCCGCCCATCACGATTCCAATGAACCTGGAGACATCAGCGATGAACGCCACCGTTGCCCCCGTCGGCGCGCCGGCGCCGAATACCGACGGCATCTGGTTCCCGGCCTATCCGCGCGGCGTGCCGCAGGAGATCGACCTCACGCAGTACGACTCGCTCGCCCAGTATTTCGACGAATGCACCTCGCGCTACGCCGATCGCGTGGCCTATCTCAGCGCCGGTTCGCAACTGGGCTATGCCGCGCTCGGGCGCAAGGCCGAGGCCTTCGCGTCATACCTGCAGCACCAGCTCGGCGTGAAGCCCGGCGACCGCGTCGCGATCATGCTGCCGAACTCGTTCCAGTATCCGATCACGCTGTTCGGCGCGCTCAAGGCCGGCGCGGTGGTGGTCAACGTCAACCCGCTCTACACGGCGCGCGAGCTCGCGCATCAGTTGAAGGACAGCGGCGCGGAAACCATCGTCGTATTCGAGAACTTCGCCCACACGCTCGAGGAAGCGCTGCCCGAGACGCGCGTGCGCAACGTGATCGTGACCGCGCTCGGCGACCTGCTCGCCGATGGCTTCAACGCCAAGGGCCGCCTCATCAACTTCGTGCTCAAGCGCGTCAAGAAGCTGGTGCCCGCCTACCGGCTGCCGCAGGCGGTCAGGCTGCGCGCGGCGCTGGCCCAGGGCGCCGGCCGGCGCGCCGTGCAGGTGGCGCTCACGCGCGAGGACCTGGCCTTCCTGCAATACACGGGCGGCACCACCGGCGTGGCGAAGGGCGCGATGCTGACCCACGGCAACCTGATCGCGAACCTGCTGCAGGCGAAGTCGTGGATCGCCGACCAGGTCTCGGGCGAGATCGAGACGGTGCTCACGCCGCTGCCGCTTTATCACATCTATTCGCTGACCGTGAATGCGTTGATCTTCATGGGCCTGGGCGGGCGCAACATCCTGATCGCCAACCCGCGCGACACCAGGATGATGATGAAGATCCTGCGCAACGAGACCTTCACCGGCATCACCGGCATCAACACGCTCTACAACGCCTTCCTCGACAACGCGGAATTCCGCGCCCGCGATTTCTCCAAGCTCAAGCTCGCGATGGCGGGCGGCATGGCGATGCAGCGCGCGGTGGCGGATCGCTTCAAGGAGGTCACCGGCTGCCCGGTGGTGGAAGGCTACGGCCTGACCGAATGCTCGCCGATCGTCACCATGAACCCGGTCGACCTGAGCGACATGCACGACTTCAACGGCTCGATCGGCATCCCCGCGCCCTCGACCCTGGTGCGCTTGCGCCGCGAGGACGGGAGCTGGGCCGGCATCGGCGAGGCCGGCGAGCTGTGCGTGCGCGGCCCGCAGGTGATGCGCGGCTACTGGCAGCGCCCCGACGAAACCGCCAAGGTGCTCGACCGCGAGGGCTGGCTCGCGACCGGCGATATCGGCGTGATGGACGAGCGCGGTTTCGTGCGCCTGATCGACCGCAAGAAGGACATGATCCTGGTGTCGGGTTTCAACGTCTATCCGAACGAGATCGAGGAAGTGCTGGTGATGCATCCGGGCATCAGCGAGGCGGCCGCGATCGGCGTGCCCGATCCCGCGCAGGGCGAGCGCATCAAGGCCTTCGTGGTGCGGCGCGACCCCGCGCTGACGATCGAGGAGGTGCTCGCGCACTGCCGCAAGAACCTCACCGGCTACAAGATGCCGAAGGCGGTCGAATTCCGCGATGCGCTGCCGCAGACCAATGTCGGCAAGATCCTGCGCCGCGCGCTGCGCGACGAGGAACTCGCCCGGCTCAAGGCCGCCGCATCGCAATGATTCGGGCTACCGAACAACACCAGGAGACAGGCATGGCTTCGATTTCCCCCTCGCCGCGCTGGCGCCGCGCCGCCCTGCTCGGCCTGCTCGCAACGGCTGCGGCATGCGCCGCCACGCCGGCGATCGCGCAGGAGGCGGCCACCGCGCCAGCCTCGGCCGCGGCCGGTACCGCC
>NZ_VWWK01000059.1:0-36283 GCF_011753035.1 Burkholderia sp. Ax-1720
GGTGCCGGGCGCGGCGCGTCCCGCCGCCAACTGGAAGCGTTTCGCCGGCTTGGCCGCGGCGCTGGTGCTCGGCATCGGGATCGGCGCGGGCGGCGTGCTGAGCCCGGTCGGGCGCGGCGTGCTGGGCGGCGACGGCAGCGGCGAGGGCGGCGGCTCGATCATCCACGCTTCCTACAGTGGCGAGGCGCTGGCGCGGCAATCGGCGATCGCCTACGTCACCTATGCGCCGATGGTCACGCGGCCGGTGGAGGTGGGCGCCGATCGCGAGCAGGAACTGGTGCAGTGGCTGTCGAGCCGGCTCGGCACCGACGTGCGCCCGCCGGTGCTGACCCGCGCCGGCTACGAGCTGATGGGCGGGCGCCTGCTGCCCGGCGACGACGGTCCGATCGCGCAGTTCATGTATCACAACGCGCTGGGCGAGCGGATCACGCTGAACATCTCGCACCGCAAGCTGAGCTCGGACGTGACGGCCTTCAAGCTCTACCAGAGCGGCCCGGTCAACGTGTTCTACTGGATCGACGGCCGTTTCGGCTATGCCGTCTCGGGCGGGATGGACCGCCAGGCGCTGCTCGACCTGTCGCACGAGGTCTATGAGCAGTTGACGGCCAATGGCGGGCCGCAGCCGGCCAAGTGAGCGGGATGGGCGGCACGCGCGGGGCGGAGGAAACCAACGAGCGGCGCGGGCCCGGGGCGGGCGCGATGCGGATCCGTCGCGTCGCGCCGGGCGAGGAACCCGCGCTGCTGGCGATCTTCCAGTCATCGGTGCGCGGCCTGGCCTCGCGCGACTACACGCCGGCGCAGATCGACGCCTGGGCGCCGCTCGCGGCCGACGCGGCCTGGTGTGAAGCCTGGTGCCGGCGGGTCGGCGCGAACCATCCCTGGGCGGTCGAGATCGAGGCCCGGCTGGTGGCCTATGCCGACCTGCAGCCCAGCGGTTATCTCGATCATTTCTACGTGGCGGCCGAAGCGGCCGGGCAGGGCATCGGCGCCGCGCTGATGCGGCACCTGCTCGGCATCGCGCGCGAGCAGGGCATCGACTGCGTCATCGCCGACGTCAGCCTGCGCGCGCGGGCCTTCTTCGAACGCTTCGGCTTCGCGGTGGAGCTGGAGCAATGCGTCAGCGTGCGCGGCGTGAGCCTGCGCAACGCGCGCATGCGTCTCGCCGTTGCCGCCGCTCCCGCCGGCCCCCTTCCTGCCGGCCCGCTCGCCGGCACCCCCCTCAACGATTGACGTCGACCACCAGCCGGCCGCGCACCTTGCCGGCCAGCAGCTGCGCGCCGGCCTCGATGGCTTCGGCCAGGCCGATCTCGCGCGTGATGGTGTCGAGCTGGGCGAGATCGAGCGTATCGGCCAGCGCGCGCCAGGCGGCTTCGCGCTCGGCCTTCGGCCGCGTCACGCTGTTGATGCCCAGCAGGCTCACGCCGCGCAGGATGAAGGGCGCGACCGTGGCCGGCAGCGCCATGTCCTGCGCCAACCCGCAGGCAGCCACCGCGCCGTCGGCGCGCAGCGAGGCGCAGACATTGGCCAGCGTCACGCCGCCCACCGAATCCACCGCCGCGGCCCAGCGTTCCTTCTGCAGCGGCTTGCCGGGCTCGGACAGCGTCGCGCGATCGATCACCTCGGCCGCGCCGAGCGCGCGCAGGTAATCGGCTTCCCCGGTCTTGCCGGTCGAGGCGACCACGCGATAACCGCGCCGCGCCAGCAGCGCGATCGCGAAACTGCCCACGCCGCCGCTCGCGCCCGTCACCAGCACCTCGCCGCGCGACGGGTCGATCCCGTGCCGCTCCAGCGCCAGGATGCACAGCATCGCCGTGTAGCCGGCGGTGCCGGCGGCCATCGCCTGCCGCGCCGTGAGCCCCGCGGGCAGCGGGATCAGCCAGTCGCCGTTCACGCGCGCGCGCTGCGCGAGGCCGCCCCAGTGCTGCTCGCCCACGCCCCAGCCGTTGAGCAGCACCGCGTCGCCGGCGCGATAGGCGGGATGCGAGCTTTGCGCCACGGTGCCGGCGAAATCGATGCCCGGCACCATCGGGAAGCGCCGCACCACGGGGCTCCTGCCCGTGATCGCGAGGCCGTCCTTGTAGTTCAGCGTGCTGTATTCGACCTCGACCAGCACGTTGCCTTCGGGCAGGCGGCTGTCGTCGAGCGTGTCGAGGCGCGTGCGGCTCTTGCCGCTTTCGTCCTGGTCGATCAGGAGGCAGTGGAACGTCATGCATCACTCCGGGGGAAGTCGGTCCGCGGGCGGACGGGCACGGCCCGTCGCCGGCCGCGCGCGAGGCAGGCCGGCGAGGAAGCCGTCGAAGAAGGTGTCGAGCGGCGCGCCGTCGCGCAGCAGCCGGGCGCGCAGCACCGCGCCTTCCCAGCCGATCCAGAAGAAGGCCGCCAGGCGCTCGAGATCGGCGTCGGCCGCGAGCGTCCGTTCTTGCTGGGCCTCGCGCAGGCAATTCGCGACGCGCGCCTGCCAGCCCGTGAAGATCGCCGAGAGCCGTTCGCGGAAGCCTTCGGGCAGCGCGCCCGCCTCCAGGCCGAGATTGCCGACCAGGCAGCCGCGCGTGAAATCGTGGCGCGCCATGCCGGCCTTGGCGTCCTCGACGAAGGCGGCGAGCCGCGCCAGCGCGGGCTGGCTGTCGTCGAGCAGCCAGCGATCGAGCTTGGCGATGAAGTAGCGGTCGTAGGCGTCCATCAGCTCGCGTCCGAAGGCGTCCTTGCTCTCGAAGTAGTGATAGAAGGAGCCCTTCGGGATGCCGACGCGCTTGAGCACGGCGTCCAGGCCGGTGGCTGCGAAACCCTGCTCGGTCAGCAATTCCATGCCGGCGCGCAGCAGCACGCTGCGCGTGTCGGCATGCGCGGCGGGGTTCTTCGGGGGGCGGCCGCGGCGCGGTTTGGCGGGGATCGAGGACATGCGGCGGATTTTAGACCGATCGTCTATAAAATTCAAAGGGAAATCTGAAGGCGCCGCCGACCAGCGCGGATCGGGGCGTTTCAGGCCAACGGGAAGGGCGTGGCGGGGGCGAGATCGAGATGCTGCTCGGCTTGCGCGATGAAACACCGGCTCTCGTCGTCGTAGTCGCAGCGCGTGACGGCGGCGCGGCGCGGGCCGAGGGCGTCGCCCGCGTAGTCGATCAGGTTGACCGAATTCGGCGTGCCGGCGCGCAGGCGGCGCGACACAGCCGTGCCGCCCTGGACCATGAACACCGGCCGCTCGACGGCGCCGTCGCGGCCCGCTTCGTCCTCGCGCGGCGTGACCCGCCAGGCGCCGGCGCGATGCGTGTGCCCCCCCAGCACCAGGTCCGCGCCGGCCGCCGCCCAACTGCGCAGGGCCATCTCGCCGCCATGCAACCGGTCATGCCGGTTCGCGGGCCCGATCGCGACGATCGGCTGGTGCACCACCACCACGCGCAGTTGCGCGGGGCTCGCCAGCGCGAGCCGTCGCGCCACGCGCGCCACCTGTTCGGCCGAGATCTCGCCGGCCGTGTGGCGCGCCGGGCGCGTGGTGTTCACGCCGATCGCCAGCAGCGCCGGCGCGTCGAACACGGGCTCGAGTTCCTCGCCGAAGGCGCGCCGGTAGTTCGCGTAAGGCTGCCGCCAGCGCGCGACCAGGTCGAACAGCGGCAGGTCGTGGTTGCCGGGGATCGCCAGCACCGGCTGCGCGCCGAGCCGCGCCACGAAGGCACGGGCCGCCTCGAACTGATGCCGTCGCGCGCGCTGCGTGAGATCGCCCGAGATCACCACCAGCTCGGGCCGCGTCTGTTCGACCAGGCGCACCAGCGCATCGACGGCTTCCTGCCGTTCGGCGCCGAAATGCGGATCGGAAATCTGCAGCAGCCGGCTCATTGGCGATTGCGCTCGGCCTGCTCGGCCTCGGGCTTGAGCAGCCGCAAGGCACGCTCGCCGACGCGGAACACCAGCGGCAGTTGCAGCCGCAGGATCTCGCCGTCGGTGGCCACCTTCACCGGGCGCGGCCGGCGCCGGGCCGAGCGGCGCGTGAGCGTGAAGCGCTCGAAGCCGAAGCCGATCACGTCGTCGGCGTCGCGCATCCGGCTGAACGCGCCGCGCAGCGACAGCAGGATCTGGGCGAGCCGGCCATGCGCGAGCGGCGCCATCGCCACCAGCATGCCCTGCGCGAGCAGCGGCGCCTCGGCCGCGCCCACCTGTTCCAGTTGCAGCCGGTTGTTGGCGACGAACAGCGTGGTGGTGCGCAGCTCGCGGGTGGTGCCCTCGTGCTCGACATGCAGGTGCAGCAGCCGATGCGGGCGCAGCAGGGTGGCGATCGCCGAGCCGAGCGCGACCAGCCGGCTGCGGCCGAACTGCTGCTTGTAGGCCTCGCGCTGCTCGAGCAGGCGCGGGTAGAGGCCCAGGCTGGCATTGACCAGGAACAGCGCGTCGTTGACGAAGCCGACCTGCACCGGATGCACGCGCGCGCTCAGCAGCAGTTCGATGGCCTGCTCGGTGTCGGCGGGGATGCCGTGGTCGCGGCTGAAGTAGTTGAAGGTGCCGCGCGGCAGCACGCCGAACACGCAGCCGGCGTCGTAGGCGGCGCGCGCCACGGTGCGCAGCGTGCCGTCGCCGCCCACGCCGACCAGCACGCCGTGGCGAGCGCGCTCGGCGGCCTCCGCCACGCTGGCTTCCAGCCGTGACGGCTCGGTGACGGTCACCAGTTCGTAACGGCGGCCCGCGCGGGAAAACGCGGCGTCGAGCTGGGCGGCCAGGGTGTCGAGTTCGCGCCGGCGGCCCGAGCCGGCGTTCACCACGAAGATGCAGGGCGCGTCGGGCGCGGGAGCGGGTTCGGGTGCGGCGCCGGCAGGCGCGGATTGCGCGGCGGATGGCGAGCTCATCGGGCGGCCCTCGTGGATGGGGAGGCTTACGATTCTATTTCAGTCCGGCCGGCGCGCGCAGATCGGGATGGCCCGGAGGTATCTCCAGCGGGCTCTGTCCCTGTCGATTTCGGCTGGCTACACTGCGCGATTACGCTCGCCGAACGCCGGCAGCCCAGACAACGAACACCCGCGGAGGAGACGCGCAGCATGACGACCCACGACACGACCCAGGCCAGCCGCGACGCGGTGGCCGTCACCACCTGGCGCGGCCCCTCGCTGGAGAACGTGCATCGCGCGCATATCGCGGTGGTCGACGAGACGGGGCGCTTGCTGGCCGGCTTCGGCGACGCCTCGCGCTTCACGCTGGCGCGCTCGGCCGCCAAGCCGGCGCAGGCGCTGGCGGTGGTCGAGACCGGCGCGCTGGAGCGCTTCGGTTTCGATTCGGCCGATCTCGCCCTGATGTGCGCCTCGCACAGCAGCGAGGCGCGCCATGTCGAGCGGGCGCGGGCGATGCTGGCCCGGCTCGGCGCAAGCGAGGACGACCTGCGCTGCGGGCCGCACGCGCCCTTGTCGGATGCGGTCTGGCGCGACTGGATCCGCCGCGGCATCGAGCCGAGCGCGGTGTGCAGCAACTGCTCGGGCAAGCACGCCGGGATGCTGGCCGGCGCGCGGGCGATCGGCGCGGCGCTGGCCGATTACCACCTCGAGGCGCATCCGATCCAGCAGCGCGTCAAGCAGGTGATGGCCGAGGTTTGCGACCTGCCCGACGCGGCGGTCGAATGGGGCATCGACGGCTGCAACCTGCCGACGCCGGCGTTCCCGCTGGACCGGCTGGCGCGTCTGTACATGAAGCTGGCCGACGCGGCCGACCGGGTCGATGCCGCGGGCGCCGCCGGGGCCGCCAGCGCCGCCTGCACGCCGCGCGTGGCCGCGTTGGCACGCCTCTATCACGCGATGACGCGTCATCCCGAATTGGTGGCGGGGGAAGGGCGCTTCTGCACGCGCCTGATGACGGCCTTCGAGGGGCGGCTGGTCGGCAAGCTCGGCGCCGATGCCTGCTACGGCGTCGGCATCCGCGCCGGCGAGGATACCCGTCGGCTGGGCGCTGCCGGCGCGATCGGGCTGGCCGTCAAGATCGAGGACGGCCATGTCGGGGTGCTGGCGATGGTGGTCTGCGAGGTGCTGGCGCGCCTGGACATCGGCACGCCGGCGCAGCGCGCGCAGCTGGCCGCCTTTCATCGCCCGCCGATGCGCAACACGCGCGGCATCGAATTCGGCCACGCCGAGTTTCCGTTCGAGCTGGCGGCGCCGGCCGCGCCTTGAGGCGCGCCGCGCGGCTCGGGGCGGCATCGGCTATCGAATTCGGCGCTGCCGGGTCCCGTTCGAACCGGCCGCGCCGAGCGTGTCGAACGGACATCGAGGCGCCTCGCGCGGCCCGCATCGATGCCCGTCGGGCCCGCCCCGCGGTCCACCCCGCAGCTCGCCCCGCAGCCCGAGCAGGCGGCCCGGGCCGCCTTACTCCGCGCTCGCGCTGCTGGCCGCCGAGGGCGGTTTGCTGAAGCGGATATGGGCGATGCGGCGCACCAGCCAGGCGGCGGCCACGGCCGCGCAGCCGGCCAGGGCGATGCCGATGTGGATCGACTGCACCATCACCCGGCGCGCCGCCTCCAGCAGCGCGGCGCCGTCCAGCCCGGCCGCATGCAGGCGGTCCAGCAGCGTCCCGGCCACGCCGGGGTCGACCAGCACGCGCGGGTCGGCCAGCTGCGGCAGCCATTGCGCCGAGACGCTCGCGCCCAGCACGCTGATCGACTCGGCCACGCCGCCGGCGTAGTGATGCTGGACGATGGTGGCCAGCACGCTGGTGCCGAGCATGCCGCCCACCATGCGCGTCGACTGCAGCAGCGCGGTGGTGATGCCGAAGCGTTCGCGCCCGGCGATCTCCTGCGCGAAGATGTTGAGGTTGTTGAGGATGAAGCCCAGGCCAATGCCGACCGCCGCCATCGCCACTTCCAGGATCCAGTGCGAGGTGCCGGGCCCGGTCAGCGACAGCGAGGCCGAGGCGGCCGCCAGCAGGCCGAAGCCGACCGAGAGGATCAGGGTGGGCCGCTTCAGGCGCGTCACGATGCGGATGTTGATCAGGCTGCCCAGGGCGATGCAGGCGGCGATCGGCGTGGCCAGCAGGCCGGCCGCCTCGGGCTCGAGGCCGAAGCCGCCCTGCAGCAGCAGCGGCGCGAAGAAGATCAGCGAGAACATCACGAAGCCGGCCAGCGTGGAGAGCAGGAACAGCGTGACCAGTTGCGCGTCGCGAAACAGGTCGAGCGGCACGATCGGGTGGGTGGCGCGCCGCTCGCAGGCCAGGAAGGCCACGAAGGCCGCTACCACCACTGCCGCCAGCGTCAGCGTGCCGGTGCCGATGCCGCGCGCCGGCAGCGCCTCGATCAGGAACTGCAGGCAGCCCAGCATCAGGCCGACGAACAGCGCGCCGGCGTAGTCGATGCGCACCTTGCCCTCGCGCGGGCGCACGAAATGCGGCAGGTGCCGCCAGATGTAGTAGAGCGCCAGCGCCCCCACCGGCAGGTTGATCAGGAAGGTCGAGCGCCAGCCCCAGTGCTGGCTCAGCCAGCCGCCCAGCGAGGGCCCGGCGGCCGTGCCGATGCCGTAGGTGGCCGCCATCACCACCTGCCAGCGCACGCGTTCGCGCGGATCGGGGAACAGGTCGGGGATCGAGGCGAAGGCGGTGCCCACCATCATGCCGCCGCCCACCCCCTGCAGGGCGCGCGCCACCGCCAGCATGCGCATGTCGGTGGCCGCGGCGCACAGCACCGAGGCCAGCGTGAAGACGATCACCGCCGCCACCACGAAGCGCTTGCGCCCGAAATAGTCGCCCAGCCGCCCGAAGATCGGCACCGTCACCACCGAGGCCAGCAGGTAGGCGCTGGCGATCCAGGCGTAGTACTCGAAGCCGTGCAGGTCGGCGACGATCGAGGGCAGCGCGGTGCTGACCACGGTCTGGTCGAGCGCGACCAGCATGTTGACCAGGCCGATGCCGAGCATCGCCAGCAGCGCGTCT
Organism: Burkholderia sp. Ax-1720; assembly: GCF_011753035.1. NCBI lineage: Bacteria > Pseudomonadati > Pseudomonadota > Betaproteobacteria > Burkholderiales > Burkholderiaceae > Burkholderia > Burkholderia sp. Ax-1720. The sequence continues at coordinate 7,885 of NZ_VWWK01000059.1, forward strand.
CGGAAGGGCAGGGAGGGCGAGGAATCGTTCACGGCGGGGCGCGGGCGTGGCGGCAAAGCCTGTCACGATAGCGAGGCCCCGCGCGCAGCGCAACCGCTTTGCGGGCGGGGCCCGCAAAGCGCCGTCTCAGATGGTTTCCTCGAACACCGTATGGAACACCACGCCGTCGAACATGCCGATCAGCGCGCGCGACTCGACCTGGCTCTCCAGCCGGGTGGGTGAGGCCAGCGCCGCGTCGATCGCGGCCTGGTCCTCGAAACGCATCGTGATCACCAGCGGGAAGGCCGGCTCGCCCACGTCGCTGTGCTGCTGGCGCAGCACGCGCACGTCGTGCGCGCCGGGAAAGCGCGTCCAGAGCGGCACCAGCCGGTTCTCGACATGGTCGTAGAAGCGGGCCTCGCAGCCGGGCTTGATGCGGCCGCTGAAATACGCGCAGCGTGTCAGCATGTTGGCGGCTCCTGTCGGCGGGCGGTGGCGGTGGGGGACGAAGGCCGCCGCATCAGCCGCGTCCCACGAAGGGCATGTGGCTGGCCATCACCGTCATCGACAGCACGTTCGCGTCGAGCGGCAGGCTGTCCATGTAGAGCACCGCGCGCACCACGTTGTCCATGCTCATGCGCGGCTCCACCTTCATCGAGCCGTCGGCCTGCAGCGTGCCCTGCGCCATCAGCTCGCTCATGTCGCTGACCACGTTGCCGATGTCGATCTGTCCGCAGGCGATCCCGTAGGCGCGCCCGTCCAGCGAGGCGGCCTTGGTGAGCCCCGTGATGGCGTGCTTGGTGGCCGTGTAGGCGGCCGCCTGCGGGCGCGGCGCGTGCGCCGAGATCGAGCCGTTGTTGATGATGCGCCCGCCCCGCGGCTGCTGGCGCTTCATCACGCGGAACGCGCCCTGCAGGCACAGGAAGGCGCCCGTCAGGTTGATGTCGACCGCCTGCTTCCACTGCGCCACCGCCAGGTCCTCCAGCGAGCATTGCGGGGTGAACACGCCGGCGTTGTTGAACAGCAGGTCCAGGCGCCCCCAGTGCGATTCGATGGTGTCGAACAGGCGCTGCACGGCGGCCTCGTCGCCCACGTCGCAACTGATCGGCAGCGCGCGCTCGCCGGCGCCCGATTCGGCCGCCACCTGCTCGAGCGCGTCGAGCTTGCGCGCGGCCAGCGCGACGCGATATCCGGCCTGCAGCAGGCCGAGCGCGACGCTGCGGCCGATGCCCGAGCTGGCGCCGGTGACCAGGGCTACCTTGGAATTCATCCGTGACTCCTTGCTTGAGGTTGGCGGCCGGGCCGCGCGCGAGGGCGGGCCGGCCGGAATGCGTTCAATGGATCGCGTCGTCGAGGTCGGTCAGGTCGCGCCCGCGCGTCTCGGTCGACATCGCCACGCCCACCAGGGTCAGCGCCGACAGCACCGCGGTGTAGAGGCCCATCACCCAGAACGCGCCGCCCGCCAGGCCGATCAGGTAGATGCCGAGGATCGGCGCGAGGCCGCCCGAGAGCACCGCGCCGATCTCGCGCGACAGCGCCACGCCAGAATAACGGTAGCGGTTGCCGAACAGCTCGGCGAAGTGCGCGCATTGCGCGCCGAGCATGCTGTTGGCGCCGATCGCCAGGCCGCCGAACATCGCGACGGCCACCCACACCGGCTCGCCGGTGCTGACCATCCACCACGAGGGCACCGACCACAGCAGCATGAAGATCGCGCCGGCGCGATAGATCGTCTTGCGTCCGAAGCGGTCCGACAGCGCGCCGAACAGCGGCGTGGTGATCACGCTGGCGAGCGTGGCGATCATCGCGCAGGAGGTGCCGATGCGCGCCAGTTGCGCGGCCGGCAGGCCCAGGCGGGTGGCCACCGTGCCGCCCAGAAAGGCGATCACGATGGTGGTGTAGATGGTCGAGCCGCCTTGTTCGGCCAGGCGCATCAGCACCGCCGCCGCGACCGGGCGCCGGGCTTGCCGGAGCACCGCGCGCATCGGCGAGCGCGCCACCTGGTGGCCGCTCTCCAGCGCGGCGAAGGCCGGGCTCTCGCGCAGGCGCAGGCGGATCCACACCGCCACGGCGATCAGGATCACGCTGGCCAGGAACGGCAGGCGCCAGCCCCAGGCGAGGATGGTGGCGTTGTCCATCAGGTGCTGCAGCAGGCTGAAGGTGGCGGTGGCGATGCCGAAGCCGGCGAAGATGCCGACGAAGGGCAGGGCCGCGAAATAGCCGCGGCGCGGCAGCGGCGCGACCTCGGCCATCAGGGTCGAGGCGCCGGCCTGCTCGGCGCCGGCGCCGAAACCCTGGATCAGCCGCAGCACGATCAGGCCCACCGCGCCCAGCGGGCCGGCCGGCAGCAGGCCCACCAGGGTGGTGGATACGCCCATGATCGCGATCGTCATCAGCAGTACGAACTTGCGGCCCTTGCGGTCGCCCAGCGAGCCGAAGAACAGGCCGCCCAGCGGGCGCGCCAGGAAGCCCACGCCGTAGGTCGCGAAGCTGGCCAGCAGGCCCGCGTGCGCGTCGAACGAGGAGAAGAACACGCGGCTGAAGATCAGCGCGGTGGCCAGGCCGAAGATCGCGAAATCGTAATACTCGAGCGCGCTGCCCACCGCGCTGGTCAGGATCGCGCGGCGCAACTGGCGCGCGGAAACCGGCGCGGTACCGGTGATATCGGCCGCATCGGGGGAATCCGGCCGCGTGGCGGTGGCCGGGGACGGCGTCACGGGCGTGATCGCGTCGCGGTTGATCGTCATCTCTGCTGTCTCCATGTTCCGGCTTTCTTGTCGTCGCCCGCCTATGCCGCGGCGCGCGTCCGGTAGTGACGAAACCGGTCCGTCCACTGCGTGGCGACAGACCTTTTCGCATCGGTCCGGCAAAACCCTGTGGCCTGGAACGAGCGGCTTCGGCTACACTTGGTTATCGGTAACCAAGCGACGCAAAATCTAACATGAAGGAGATGCGGATGTCCAAGGAAGAGTTATTGGTTGTTACCCGATATCCCGAGGCCGACATGATCGTGCTGGCCGAGCGCTACACGCTGCATGTGCTGGCCGAGGCGCCGGATCGCGCGGCGCTGCTGGCCGAGCTGGCGCCGCGCGTGAGGGTGCTGGCCACCAATGGCGAGTCGGGCGCCGACGCGGCCCTGATCGACGCGCTGCCGAGGCTGGAGATCATCGTCTCGTACGGCGTGGGGGTCGACGCGATCGATCTGGCGCATGCCGCGGCCAAGGGCATCCGTGTGACGAATACGCCCGACGTGCTGACCGAGGACGTGGCCGACATGGGCCTGGCGCTGATGCTGTCGGTGGCGCGCGAGATCTCCCGCAACGATGCGCGGGTGCGGGCCGGCGAGTGGGGGCGCGAGCATTTCGCGCTGACCTCGCGGATGTACGGCAAGCGGCTCGGCATCATCGGCCTGGGCCGGGTGGGGCGCGCGGTGGCACGGCGCGCGGCGGCCTTCGAGATGCGCATCGGCTATCACGACCGTTTCCGTTTCGACGACGTGCCCTATGCCTATCACGACAGCGCGGCGGCGCTGGCAGCCGATTCCGACTACCTGATGGTGTGCGCGGCGGCCGACCAGATCCCGCGCGGCGCGATCGGCCGCGAGGTGTTCGACGCGCTGGGGCCGAACGGATTCCTGATCAATATCGCGCGCGGCAGCATCATCGATGAGCCGGTGCTGATCGACTACCTCGCCGACGGCCGGCTGCGCGGCGCCGCGCTCGACGTGTTCTGGAACGAGCCGGCAATCGACCGGCGCCTGCTGGCGCTGCCCAATGTGGTGCTGCAGCCGCATCGCGCCAGCGCCACGATCGAGACGCGCGCGGCGATGGCCGAGCTGCTGCGCGCCAACCTGGAGGCCTACCTGGCCGGCCAGCCGTTGGTCACCGAGTTCACCGCGCATCTGCGCAAGACGAACTGAGCGCGAGCCGGCGATTTCGCGGCACAAGAAAACCGACGCGGCGCGTCGGTTTTTTTATCGGCGGTCGGGCATCAAGCGCTTTCGCGCGCCACGATCTCGTAAGGAATCCGGATCAGCGGCGGCGCCTCGTGCAGCGTGCGCTCGGCGCGCGCCGAGGCGATCTCGCGGCGCGAGGCGTTGGGCCGCTCCGAGCCGTCGATCGCGGCCAGCATCGACAGGCCGGTGGAATGGCCGATCCCGTAGGCGTCGACCGAGACGGTGGTGATGGTCGGATAACAATGGCGCGCCACCTCGAAGTCGCCGAAGCCGGCCACCGCGATATCGTCCGGCACCTTCAGCCCGAGCCGATGGCAGGCCATGATCACGCCGAAGGCGTGGATGTCGCTGGTGCACATCACCGCGTCGGTATCGGGCCATTCGGCCAGCAGCCGGTTCAGCGCGGCGCTGGCGTTTTCCATCGCCTTGCCGTGCGCCATGTCGGTGCCGGATTCGTCGTGCTTGACCTCGCGCGTGATCTCGCGCGGCGCTTGGCCCGCCGCCTCGACCGCCGCCAGATAGCCGTTGCGCCGCGCGATGCCGCGCCGGTCCAGGTGCGTGGTACCGCCGACGAAGCCGATCCGTCGATAGCCGCGCCCGTAGAGATGGCGCACCATCGCGCCCGCCGCGTCCTCGTTCGAGAAGCCCACCACGCGATCGATCGGCTTGCCCGGCAGCTCCCAGGTCTCGATCACCGGGATGCCCACCTGCTTGAGCATGGCGCGCGCCTTGCTCGTGTGATGGCCGCCGGTGAGCACGATGCCGCGCGGCTGGTGGCTCAGCAGCGAGCGGATCAGCGATTCCTCGCGTTCCACCATGTAGTCGGTATTGGCCAGCAGCAGGCGCAGGTTGCGCGTCTCGACCACGTCGTTGATGCCGCGCACCGTGTCGGCGAAGTTCGAGCTCGACAGCGAGGGCACGATCACAGCGATCACGTTGTTGCGGCCCGAGGATAGCGCGCCCGCCACCGCGTCGGCCACGTAGCCGGTCTTGCGCACCGCGTCCATCACGGCCTCGCGCGTCGCGTCGCTGACGTGCTGGCCGGTCAGCACGCGCGACACCGACATCTTCGACACGCCGGCCAGGCGCGCGACGTCGGCCATGCGCACGGGCGCGCCCGGCGCGAGGGTGCCCGGCTCGGGCGGGAAATCCTTGTTGTTTGAACTCATGGTCTCGGAGGCGGCCTTCGGGTCGTGGCCGCCCGCGCGGCGGGCGGCAAACGCCAATTGTAGCCGCAGCGGCCGGGGGTTCCGGACCTGGCCCTGTCCTTGCCGGCGGGAGGCGCCGGCAAGGTCCGCGAGCGTCTATTGCTCGGCGGGAAAATGGATGCTCGCGACCGGCGAGAAATCCCTGGGATCGCGATCGATCAGCCGCGCCGGCGAATAGTCGGCGAGCAGGCCGTCGCGACGCTGGTGGACCAGCTCCTCGGCCACCAGGCGCCCCAGCAGCGGGCCGAGCGTCATGCCGCTATGCGTGGCGACCACGTAGGCGCGCTGCCGCGCGGTGACGAAACCCACCGCGGGCAGGCCGTCGGCCGGCCGCGAGCGCTGGCCGACCGACAGGCGCTCGATGCGCGCATGCCCGGTATTGGCGAACAGGCGGCGCAGGCGCGCCAGCATCTCGCGCCCGACGTAGCCGTCGACGGCGGCCTGGTGGACGGGATCGGCGCGATCGTCGAGATCGGTCGCCTGCAGCAGCAGGCGGCCGCCGCCGTCGGGCCGCACGTTCAGCTCCGGGCCGATCAGGTTGGCGCGCAACTGCACGAATTGCGGATCGGTCGAGGCCAGGAAACCGCAGGCGCGCTTGTCGGGCCGGTTGGCGTCGAGCATGGCCAGCGACACGCCGAGCGCCGGCATCAGCTCGGGCGTCCAGCGGCCGGTGGCGAGCACGCAGTAATCGCCTTGCCAGCGTTCCCCCGTCGACAGGTCGAGCGTCACGCCCTGCGGCGTCTCGGCGATGTCGACCACCGAGATGGACTCGCGCAGCACCGCGCCGTGGCTGCGCGCCTCGGCCCACAGCCGCGCCATCAGGATCGACGGCGAGACCAGCGCCTCCTCGGCGAAATACCGGATCGTGCCGCTGCGCGCATCGATGCGCAGTTCGGGGATGCGCTGCTGCAAGCTTGCACGCGACACTTCCTCGACGGCATAACCGAGCGCCTTCAGGGCCGTTGCGCGCGCATCGAGTTGCACCTGCCTGGCCGCGTCGATCGCCCATTCGTAGGTGCCGCACACGTCCAGCCAGCGCGCCTCGCCGGCGCCGCCGTCCTGCAACGCGACATGCTCGGCCATGCCGGCGCAGTTGAGCGCGTGGTAGCTGTCGGGTTGCTTGCCGTTCGAATTGATCCAGGCGAAGGTCGTGCTGCTGGTGCCCGAGCCCAGGCGCGACTGTTCGAGGATCGACACCTGGGCGCCGAGCCGGGCGAGCGAACGTGCCACCGACAGGCCGATCACGCCGGCGCCGATCACGGCAATACGGGGAGTGCTTGAATTCATGGGATATCCGCCTCAGAGATTCTGCGTCAGACCCGACCAGACGATTTCCAGTTCCAGCGCGATCGAGCGGGCCAGGCCGTCGAGCCCCTGGAACAGCGAGGCATTGGTGATGTTCATGCGGTACAGCCACTTCATCGCGTCCACGCGCAGCGCGCCGGGCAGCACCAGCTTGTGCAGCAGTTCCTCGTCGCTGTCGTAGCCGTCGAGGATCGCCTGCAGCGGCTTGTCGATCACGCCCGGCAGCACGAAGGTGCCTGACTGCGACACCAGCCGCTCGTCCATCGCGCTCGGCTCGCCGGACCAGAGGATCTCGTTGGTATTGGAGAGGAAGTATTTCTGCAGGTTGTCGCCCACGCGCGGATCGATCACGTCGCGCGACAGGCCCGGGCGCGGCTTCGGCACGGCCCGGTTGTTCCAGAGCGCCGGCGTGTTGAGCGCGAAGATCGCCGCGTCGCCGGTGGCGCGCTCCAGCGCGAAGAAGGCCGCCACGAAGGGGCTCTTGGTGAAGTCGAGCAGCCGCGTGGGCGCGCCGTGGTGCTGCATCAGGGCGAGGCAGCGCAGGTCGTCGTCGAGCGTTTCGGGGTGGGGCAGGAAGTTGTGGGCCTTGCGCCGGAACACGCGGATCGCGCGCTCCTCGCGAGAAGGCCATTGCCGGCGGTCGGGGACGTAGTCGCGCAGGTAGCGCGACAGCGAGCTCTCGAGGCGCCAGTCGGCGTTTTGCTGGCCGCGAAAGGCCCAGCCGTCGAGCTCCGTCGCCAGCGCCATGAATTGCTGCCAATCGGACAGTACCGTGGTCTGCATGCTCTCGTTCCTGTGGCGTGATCGATGCGGGGGCCGTGACGGGCCGCTGCCTTGCCGGCGGCCTCGCCCGTTCCTGTCTGGGGATTATCGGTGCGCTGCGTGACGTTTCGCAACCCGGTGTTGTCAATCGCGGCGAGGCGCGGTAGCAGCGGGCGGTTCCCCGTGTGTCCGCGCCGCGTGCACGGCGCGCGCCGCGCGACGCGCGCCCCGTGCGGATGCGATCGTTCCCGGGTCCGCACACGGATGCGGGCCTCTTTCACAGGGGAATCCTTCATGAAGACAAGCAGCAGCCTTTTGACGATGCTCGTCGCGCTGGCGGCGAGCGTGCCGGCCCACGCCCAGGTTTCGTCGGGCATCACCTTGAACGGCCTGATGTCGGTCACCGACATGGGACGCACCGGCGGCGACAACGCCGCGACCATCACCATCCAGTCGAACGAGACGCTCGACTTTCCCGATCCGGACGGCATCACGCATTACGGTCTGATCTTCAACGGCGAGATGAACAAAGGTGCGAACGGGGATCGCATCGGCATCGGCTCGGTGCAGTGGTGCGATGCGACCGCGCCGGGCAAGAGCTGCGTCGCCTCCTCGTCGCTGGTCAGGGCCCAGGGCACGGTCGCGGGCAATTACACGGGCTCGAATCCGCGCGTGCTGGTGCTGGCGCGCGACACCGCCCCTGACAAGTCGCCGCTACCCGCGTCCGGGGCCGCGGTCGGCCAGGAGATCGACGTCGAGACGCACGTCCCGATGCTGATCCGCAACGGCCTGCGCATTGCCGATGAAAACCAGTCCACGGACGCGGGGCCGATCGCGCACGGCATGGTGGAGGACGCCGCGATCGCCATCGTCACCGACAGCGCGCAAGGCAATCTCGGCTTCGACGTCGGCCTGCAGTTCGGCGAGAACCTGCAGGGCTATCCGCAATACTGGCCGATCCTGCCGGGCGGCACGCTGATCCAGGCCTCGAACCCGAACGTGAAGCTCGCCTACGGCCTGGACCTGTCCGGCGCCACCGCCGGTTTCTCGGGCCAGGCGATCGCGCTGCCGATGAATGCCGCGGGCGGCGGCATCGCCTGGGGCGCGTCCAACACGGCGGGCCTGATCTCGAGTTCGGCGAGCACCGGCGGCGGCCGGATGAATTTCAGCGATGCCGGCACCGTGTTCGCCAACGCGAGCGGCGGCACCGTCCTGAACATCGGCGGGGACACCGGCGCCGACCTAGTGAACGACGGCTACATGATCGAGAAGTCCTTGAACGGCTACGTGTACTGCAACGGCGAGCAGCGCTGCAGCGCGTCCCCGAGCCTCGGCCTGGCGGGCACCACGGCCGGCATCGGGGGCAGCGCGCTGGCGGCCGGGCGATGCACCACCGGCAGCGTCCCGATCCCCGGAGCCACCTCGTCGATGAGCGTGACGGCGACGCCCGCCGCCGATCCCGGCGACGGTTACTTCTGGCAGGGCCTCGTCTCGTCCGCCGGCGTGGTGACCGTCAAGCTGTGCGCGGTGGTGCCCGGCACGCCGTCGGTCTCGACCTACAACGTGCGGGTCCTGCCGTAGCCGGCGCGTATCGCGGAAATTAATATTATTAGTCATAAATGCGAACCGCCGTCGCTGCGATTCGGCCTTGCGCAGCCCACCGCGTCGATGCCGACCAGCTCGAGCCGGCCTCGATCGCAGCCGCTGCATGCGAGGGCGACGAAATCTCCGGCGCCCTCGTTTTTCCTGCGCCAGGCAAGCAATCAGACCGACCTGTCGTTTCCCTCGACCGAGCCCCGCGAGTTCGCCGCGGCAAGCGAAGGTCATTCCAGGCAAGCCTAGGGGATTGTCCCGACTCGTAAATCCGGGTTCGCAGGAAATATTATTAGTAACAAATATCGCTCATGAATATTGCCTGATCGACGGGTTCCCCGATCGGAACCGGCCGGGCGGGCAAGCAAGATGAAGGGCCGCGACAGGCGGCAAGCGATCGTCGCGACGCGAACATGCGTCGCGGCGGTTCAATCCATGACAGGCGCACGGCCGGCGAGGGGGCTTTCCGGTGCGGCGCGCAAGGGCAGGGCCGGCATCGCATTCGTGCCACCTGCTTTCCAGTCTCTTTTCGCTTCTTGATTCTGCTTCGACGATCGCGGCCCCGGCTTGCCGCGATCGGCAGTCGTGTGTGGATCGTCATCAACGCGCGTCACTCGTCGCATCCAGCGAGTGGCGCCGCATCGATGCATGGCTTCATCAGCAAGGCTTGTGCGGTTCTGCAGCGGTATCGCGTGACAGATACTTCGGAAAACTTACTATTTGGGATTGATGGAGGATAGGGCTATGTGGAAGCGGAGTGAATTGAGTATCGCGCTGGCGGCGATGACGATGGCGCTGGCCGCCTGCAATGGGGATTCGGACGGCGGCAGCTCGCTGTCCCTGAAGCAGAATTCGCAAGGCGAGAGCCAGGCGCAGAACGGCGCGTCGGCCAGCACCGGCGGCGCGGCCGCCGCCGCGGCCACGCCCTTGCCCTGCGATACGCTGGCCTCGGCGGGCACCGCCTGTTCCGCGGCCCACAGCGTGACGCGCCTGCTGACCAAGGGCTACACGGGCCCCTTGTTCCGCGTGCTCAACCTGAGCAGCAACGCCGAGACGAATATCTTCCCCTACGCGGCCAATTCGGGCGTGACCGCGAACCTGGTCGGCACCACCAACCTCGATGCGCTCAAGCGAGCCTGCGGCAGCGATGCCAGTGGCTGCGTGGTCGACACCATCTACGACCAGATCGACCTGGTCGCGCCGCTGCAATCGGCCGGCAAGTACGGCAACGTGGCCGCCACCCTCAGCGTGGTGAACAACCAGGCCCAGACGCTCACCATCAACGCCACCGGCCAGAGCGTGCCGGTCACCGGCGGCTTCGCGCAATTGCCGCTGCCCAGCGGCGGCAAGCTGACGGTGCAGGTGCACCGTCCCTCGGTCAACTTCCCGAGCCTGCTGAACAATCCCGTGCCGACCAACCAGGCGATCACGATCGGCAACGACCTGCCGTTCGCCGGCGACAAGGCCCCGGCGACCCTCCGCCTGGTGTCGCTGCCGGGCGGGCGCACCACGGTGGCGCTCGACATCCAGGCGCGGCAGTCGTATCGCAATCGCATCGGCACCGTGAACCAGTCGATCGGCGACACGGAAATCGCCGAATACATGGTGGCCGGCGCGGCCCTGCCGTTCGGCGCGACCTCGTCGTGCTGCGGCACCTACGGCAACATGGAGGACAACTCCAGCGGCAGCTTCCAGGGCAGCGGCACGGTTCCGCCCTCGGGCGGCTCGATCCCGGGCGACCCGGTGCTGGTGGACGGCAACGGCAGCAAGGGGCAGATCGAGGGCATGATGTTCGGGCTCGCCTATGCCAGCGGCAACGCGGCCGTGTTCGGCTACGGCCCCGGCTACAAGAACGGCGGCCCCTCGTATTCGGCCAACAACACCGGCGTGAACTGGCCCGGCGTCGACGCGGAAGCGGGCGTCTATCTCTACGGCCCCAAGCAGCCGCTGACCACCGACTTCGTGACCGTGCTGGCGAAATACTCGCCGCAGGGCCAGGCGAACCGCTTCGCGGTGAAGGGCGGCGACTCGGCGCAAGCCACGCTGACCTCGGTCTATGACGGCGTGCCGCCCGAGGCGGTCGACTTCTTCAACGACACCGGCCATCGCCTGCTGGGCCGCTGGGAAGGCGGCCTGTCGCTGGGTGAGGGCGGCGACGAATCGGATGCGCCGATCACCTTCTACGAAGGCGCGATCGTCACGAAGATGAGCTCGGACAAGTCGGACAACGCGATCCAGGGCAGCATCCAGGGCTTCTACGGCCCGGCCGTCGACACCACGGCCGCCGCCTGCCAGGCCAACAACCTGCTCACGCAGCCGCTCGCGCTGGCCAGTACCTCGGCCTGGTCGACCGGCAGCGGCGGTTCGGTGATCGGGCTGACCACCGACATTTCCGGCCAGACCAACCATGCCGCGGTGATCGGCAATGCCAGCGGCAGCCCGTTCGCGCAGATCAACCAATGGATCAAGGTGCAGGGCGGCCAGAGCTACACCTTCACGGACTACCTGCCGGCCAGCTCGGGCCAGACCATCTTCCCGGCCTTCTCGGTGCAGACCGACGACGGCAACCAGACCGAATTCGCGGGCGTGCTCAACACCAACAACGGCGTGATCGTGCCGGGTTCGTGGAGCACCGGGAATTCGACGCTGTCGACCAGCAAGGTGGGCAACTGGTGGAAGGTCAGCATGAGCTTCACGGCGCCCTCGGGTTCGTCGAACGCGCACATCTTCCTCGATCCGCGTACCTCGAACGCCTCGGGCGCGCGCAGCAACCAGAGCGTCAACGACGACCTGTCGGCGACGCACTACTGCCCGGGCCTGTCGATCGCGGCGCGTTGAGGAAGCGGAGGCAGCGGAGGAAGGCGCCCGGATCGAGCGCGTCGATCCGGGCGCTGACGAAGTGGGCACGGTTCGGTTCGGAGCAGGTCGCCGAACCGAGCCATGCCGGCGCGATCCGCGCATCCTCACCCATCCCCGGCCGGCTTCGCCGGCCCCTTTGCTTCCTGCGTCCCGCCACGATAATGCAGCCATGCTGCGATGCAGCTAAACTGCACGGACTCGAACCTGGCGACCCGTTTTCCGAAGGCTCCGCGCTCATTCCGCAATGCGGCAAGCAGCTTTCGTTTCGCCTGCGATTCCCGACTTTTTCGCCCCAGCAGTCCGTTCCGACCCAATGGAGGAAATCATCGTGGATGTAAAGACCAACGGCACGCTCTATGTGCTGCAAACGCGCCCGCCGGCGATCATCGCGCTGTCGTCGGACGGCTCGCACGAGGCGATCGTGACGGACCTGAGCTTTACCCCCGACGGCATCAAGGTCGACGCCGAGAACGGCGTCATCTACTGGTCCAACATGGGCAGCGGCGTGCACCTGATCGATTCCGACCCGGCCGCGGGCGCCGTCCCGCCGAACGACGGCACGATCGAGCGCGCGAACCTCGACGGCAGCGACCATCGCGTGCTGGTGGCATCCGGCCTGGCCGGCACGCCGAAGGAACTCGCGCTCGACATCGAGGGCGGCCTGATCTACTGGTGCGACCGCGAAGGCATGCGCGTGATGCGCGCGCGGCTCGACGGCTCGGAGGTCACGGTGCTGGTGAAGACGGGCGAATTCCCGGCCGACACCGCCGATGCGAAGCGCCACTGCGTGGGCATCGCGCTCGACAAGCCCAACGGCCATCTCTACTGGACCCAGAAGGGCGCGCCCGATGCCGGCGAGGGCCGGATCTTCCGCGCGAGCATCGACCTGCCGGCCGGCGCGGCGCCCGACGCGCGCCCGGACATCGTGTGCCTGCTCGACAAGCTGCCCGAGCCGATCGACCTCGACATCGACAGGCAGAAGAACGTGCTGTACTGGACCGATCGCGGCGACGACGCGCATGACGGCAACACGCTGAACCGCGCGCACGTCACGCCCGACGGGCTCGTGAACCACGAGGTGCTGGCGCACGGGCTCAAGGAGGGCATCGGGCTGTCGCTCGACGAGGCGGGCCGCCGAGCGTTCGTGACCGATCTCGGTGGCAACGTGCTCGAATTCGACATCGACACCACCGAGCGGGATCACTTCACCTCGATCGCCCACCTCGGGCCGCTCACGGGTATCGACTACGTGGCCTGACGAAACGGCACGTCGCGCGTTCGGCGCGCGGCGTGCCGTGCGGATCGCTCTAATCGCCCGGATCGTTCAGCGCGCGACGGCCGCCGCGGCATTCGCCTGCTGCGAGACCTGCGTGAGAATCTGGCCGGCCGCGCCGTAGGACGCGTTCATGTAGATCTTCGCGAACGAATGGCCGAGGGGATCGGAGATCGGGTGCAGCCCCAGTGAGAAGTTCGAGGGCATCACGGTCTGCACCAGGCCGAGGCTGCCGATCACCGCATCCGAGCTCGAGGTCAGGTAGCTGGAGCCCGGCAGCAGGTAACGCGCCGCATTGCCGACATTGACCGTGCTGATCCTGCCCTGCGCCTTCTCCGGCCCGGTGACCAGCACATTGGTCTCGAAGTTGGCATACAGCGAACCCTGGGAGTGGCCCACCAGTACGACCTTGCGGTTCTGCTTCAGATACGCGCGATATTGATTCAGGTGGTCCGGCAATTCCGGAACCTGGCTCTGCGCCAGGATATCGATGTACTTCTGCTCCAGCGCGGCGTCCATGCCGCCCGCGGGAATGCTGCCGCCGTCTATCGCCCGCCAGAAATCGGCCGGGCTCGACCCTTCGATCGCCTTCTGCTTGAACACCTGGTAGAGATCGCTGAAGGTGCCCTGCGTCGCGTTGTAGGCATTGCCATAGACATAGGCGTTGCCGGCATTGCGCGCGTTGAGCTGGGTCTTGAGGATCTGCAGGCTCGCGACGGCATCGTCGAAACTATTGTTGATGCCGTTGACGAACACGATCGCGGTGTTCGACGGGGCGGCCGCCGCGGTAGCCGAGGCGACCGTCGCCGCATTCAGCGGCAGGGAATAGGGCAGCGCGAGCAGCGATCCGGCAATCATCAGGCTGGCTAGTTTTCTCATCGGAGAATGTCCTTGGGTGAGGGAAGGGCACGGCAAGGCGGTGCTCAGTTCTGCAGCGAGCTCGGATCGAAGCTGCAGGACCGGGCGCCGGGATCGTCGAAATACTGGCCGCCGGCCAGCGATTGAAAATGGATATAGGCCTGCGTGTCGGCCTCGGTATCGAGCATCACGGCCCGCGTGTCCTTGATCCGGTCGAGCATCGCCTGCTGGTCGACGCCCGACTTGCCGAGCACGCCCTGGCTCAGCGCGCAGGCGATGCCCTTGGCGATGGCATTGCCGGCATCCTTCGCATCGGCGGGATTGTGGACATCGCGAATGGCCTGGCTCCAGCCGTAGGCGATCTGCGTGAGCGCTTGGCGGGTGGCGGCGGAGTTCGCGTATTCGGCGGCGATATATTCGGTGACGCGGGCGGGAAGGGGCGGCGGTGCGCGGCGTTGTCCCGCAGCCGACGAGGCGGCGCCGGAAAACGTGTTGGCCATCGGCGCATCGGCCGGCCGGTCGATATGCGAGGGCCGATCGGCCGACGCCGAAGTCCCCCGGGCCACGATCGCGAAACACAGGCATGCAAGCAGCCCTGCCGCGAGTATCGCGGCAACGACATATTTCCAACGCATTTTGTTTTGCCCTCTATCGTTTCTTTTTTATTGTGAATTTTCCGGATTGTTCACCGAGTCATTGATTAAGAATGCCAAGCAAAGTTGAAGATTGCATGACAGCATATATTCGGGAAATCGGATAGGGAGGTTGCCACGGATGTGGCTGGGGAGGGCGCCAGGCTGATGCCGGAGTGGGGTGCGCCGGGTCGACCTGGATTGACTGGCATGACCTGGATGACAAACAGGTTTGCAATGAAAATCGCCTCGTTTCATTTCCGAATCAGATCGGCACGGGGCTGGGGTTGGCGATCGTGCGCACCATCGTCGAGCGGATCGGGGCGCGCATCGAGCTCGGCGACGTCGAGCCTGCCGCGCAGGCGGCGAGGATGCGGACGCTAAGGCGACCCAGCCGGCGTCGTCGCCGCGTTCGCGGCATGCCATCCCCCACCGAGTGCCGTCGTCAGGTCGACCGCCGCCTCGATGCGCCGCGCATCGATCCGATCCACCCGTTGCTGGTCCGCCAGGGCGATGGTCTGCGCCGTGACCACGTCGAGATAGCTGACCGCGCCGGCCTGGAAGCGGTTCGTCGTCAGCCGCAGCGAGAGATCGGCCGCCCCGGCGGCGCGCCGCGCGCTGCACGCCTCGTCCGCCAGCGCATGCAGCGAACTCAGGTCGTCCTCCACCTGCTGGAACGCGCTCAGCACGGTCTGCCGGTAGTCGGCCACCGCGCCCTCGTATTGCGCGCTCGCGCCGCGCAGCGTGGCGCTGCGCCGGCCCCCGTCGAACAGCGTGCCGACCAATTGCGGCCCGAGCGACCAGAACAGGCTTGGCGCCGTCAGCCAGGGGGCGAATGCGGCGCTTTCGAGGCCGGCGCCTGCGCTCAATACGAGGTCCGGGAAGAACGCCGCGCGCGCGATGCCGATCCGGGCATTCGCGGCGGCCACGCGGCGCTCGGCCGCCGCGATATCGGGCCGCCGCTCGAGCAGTTGCGACGGCAGGCCTGCAGGGATATCGGGCACGGCCAGCGCCTGCACGCGCGGCGCGATCGCGAAGCTCGAGGCGTTTTCGCCGACCAGGGTCGCGATCGCGTGCTGCAGGCGTGCGCGTTGCGCGCCGACTTCGGTGGCTTGGGTGCGTGCCGATTCATATTGCGTGCGTGCCTGCGCCACCGCCGAGGCGTCGATCGCGCCGTCCGCGAGCTGTTGCTCGAGCAGTTGCAGTGCGCGAGCATATGCCGTCACGGTGCGATCGAGCAGTTGCTGCTGCGTATCGAGCGAGCGCAGCGTGAAGTAGTCGATCGCGAGCTGCGTGCCGATCGCCAGCTTCACGGCGGCCAGATCCGCCGCGCTGGCGTCCGCGCCGGCCTGCGCATCGGCCACCGAGTCGCGGATCCGCCCGAACAGGTCGGGCTCCCAACTGGCGGCGACGCCGGCCGTGTAGTCGGTGGTGGTCTTGCCGGCCAGCGACGAGCCGGCCTTGTTTTGCGAGACGCGTGCGCGGCTCGGCGCGGCGCCGGTCGTGATGGTCGGCAGGAAGTCCGCGCGCTGGACCGAGACGGCGGCACGGGCCGCCTCCAGGTCGGCGATGGCGCGCCGGACCGTCTGGCTCGAGATTGCGACGCGCGCCTCCAGGCGATCGAGATCCGCATCGCCGAAGGCTGTCCACCACGGCCCGCGCGGCGCGGCGTCGAGCGGCGATGCGTGGCGCCAGCCCGGCTGCGCGGCCGCTGCGCCGGCATAGTCGGCGGGTAGCGCGATCGCGGGGCGGACATAGGCCGGCAGGGTCGAGCAGGCGCCGAGCGATAGCGCTGCGAGCCCGGCCGCCAATACCCGGCGCACGGCGACAAAAGAAGGCATGAGCAAGGAAACGGACATCGGGCGCTCCTGTCAGCGCGGCGTGGCAAAAGCCGCGTGCGGGGCCGCCGCGGTCGACATGGCCGGTGTTCCCGGCGCCGCGGGCGTGTTCGCGGTAGCGGCCGGTGCCGCGCGCGCCACGCTCATCACCTGGACCCGCTCGCCGGCCGCCAGCGCGTCGCCGGGGTTGTCGATCACGCGATCCGACGTAGCCAGTCCGGTCGTGATTTCGACACGAGTGCCGAAGTCCCGCCCGATCCGCACGCGCCGCAAGGCCACGCGACCGTCGCCGGCGACGGTCGCTACCGTCACGCCGTCGGGGCGAAACAGCAGGGCACTGACCGGGAGTTCGAGCGCGGGGCGCGCGCTGGCGATCTGCAGGTGCGCTCGTGCGTAAGCGCCGGGCAGCAAGGCACCATCGCCGTTGTCGACGTCGATCTCGACGCGCAGGGTGCGTGTGGCGGGATCGATCGCGCCGCTGCTGCGTGCCACGCGCGCGGCAAAGCGCCGGCCGGGATACTGCGGCGAGCTCAGGTAGACGCCGGTGCCGGCCGCGATGCCGGCGGCGCTGTCCTGCGGTACGTCGACGAACACGCGCAGCCGGTCGGTCTGCTGGAGGTGGAACAACTCGCCGGTCTGCCCGGCCGAGCCGGGCGTGCCGCCGGCCGTCACCAGCGTGCCGAGGTCGACGTTGCGTGCCGTGACCACGCCGGCGAACGGTGCCGTCACACGCTCGAACGAAACCAGTTGCGCGAGATGCGCGACATTCGCCTGGGCCGCCTCGAGCAACGCCCGCTTGGCGTTCATGTCCGCACGTCGGGTGTCGGCGTCCTGCTGCGAGACCGATTGCGTCTTCAGCATCCGTGCCCAGCGCTCGGAGGTCGATGCCGCGTAATCGTAGTTCGCCTGCGCGACGGCCTGGTCGGCGCGCGCCTGCTTCAACTGGGCGTCGAGATCGGGCGCGGCGATGCGTGCCAGCACCTCGCCCGCCTTCACGCGCGTGCCGATATCGGTGCGCCAGCTGTCGACATAGCCGCTGGTGCGCGCGTAGATCGCCGTGTCGGCGAACGGCGCCACCGCGCCGGGCAGGATCAGTTCCTGGTCGGCGGGCGCCCGGGCCGGCAGCACGACCGTGACGGGCAGTGCCTGCTGGTCGGCGGTTTGCGCCTGGCGGGCGGCGCGCGCCGCGACGCGCGGCACGATGCCGATCGCGAGCAGCGCGGCGAAGGCGGCAGCCAGCGCGAGCGGCATCACGAAAGGCCGCCGGCGAGGTGCGGCAGCCGGCTCGGGGGCTTCGGGCGCGGCGCCGGGCTCGGATTCGCCGGGAACAGGGTCGTGCGGGTGGTTCATGATCGGATCGAGTGGATGGCGGTGGACAGGGGGCGGCTCAGTGGGCGTCGGTAGCGGTCGCGTCGGTCGGTGCCGCCTTGGCGCCGCAACCGGCGAGCCGGCGGTGGGCCAGGCCGAACATCACCGGCACGAACAGCAGGGTCGACAGCGTGCCGAACGCGAGCCCGCCGATCACGGCGCGGCCCAGTGGCGCGTTCTGCTCGCCGCCGTCGCCCAGGCCGAGCGCCATCGGCAACATGCCGATCAACATCGCGAGCGCGGTCATCACCACCGGCCGGAAGCGCGTGAAGCCGGCCTCCAGCGCCGCCTGCCAGGGCGGCGTGCCTTCGCGCAGCAGCTCGCGCGCGGCATTGACCACCAGGATGCTGTTGGCGGTCGCGATGCCGACGCAGAGGATGGTCCCGGTCAGCGCGGGTACCGACAGGGTGGTGTGCGTGGCGAACAGCATCCAGGCGATGCCGGCCAGCGAGGCGGGCAGGCCGGCGACGATCACGGCCGGATCGAGCCAGGACTGGAAGTTCACCACCATCAGCAGGTAGACCAGCCCGATCGCGAACAGCAGCCCGGCCAGCAGCCCCGAGAACGAAGCGTTCATGGCCTGCACCTGGCCCCGCAGCACGATGCGCGAGCCCGGCGGCAATTGCGCGCGCGCGGCATTCACCAGCTTGGTCACGTCGGCGGCCACGCCGCCCAGGTCGCGCCCTTGCGCGGATGCATAGATGTCGAGCACCGGCTGCACGTTGTAATGCGAAACCACGGCCTGCTGGCTGACGCGCGAGAAGCTGCCGAGCGAGCCCAGCAGGTTGCGCGCCGCGGCGCCGGCCTGCCCGGCGCCGCCGGGCTGGGGCGAGGGCATCGGCAGGTTGGCGAGCGCCTGCAGCGAGTCGATGTCGTACTGCGGCGCCTCGATCGTGATCGGGTAGCTCACGCCGTTGGCCGGATCGAGCCAGAAGTTCGGCGAGGTCTGCGAACTGCCTGACAGCGCGATCAGCAGGTTCTGCGAGACGTCGCGCTGCTGAAGGCCTGCCAGGATGGCTCGCGTGCGATCGACCTCGACATGGATGGCGGGCTCGTCGCCCGGCTGCTGGATACGCGGGTCCACCAGCCCCGGCACGCCGCGCAGTTGCGCGAGCAACCTGTTCGCGACGGCGCGGTTGGCGTCGAGCCGGTTGCCGACGATCTGGATGTCGATCGGCGAGGGCAGCCCGAAATTGAGGATCTGGCTGACGATATCGGCCGGCAGGAAGGCAAAGCCGACACCGGGGAACGCTGCGCCCAGCGTATTGCGCAGGCGCGCGACGTAGCCGGCGGTCGGGGCATGGCCCGGCTTCAGGGTGATCAGCACGGTGGCGTCCTCGGTGCCGATCGCGCCGCTGGAGTCGTAGCTGAGATTGATGCCGCTGACCGGCACGCCGATAGTGTCGAGCATCGAGGCAATCCGATCTGGGGGAATCACGCTTCGGATGCTCGCTTCCACTTCGTCGGTGAGCCGTGCGGTTTGTTCGATCCGGGTGCCGGTCGGCGCGCGCAGGTGCAGGCGGATCTCGCCGGTATCGACGGCGGGGAAGAAGTCGCGGCCGGCGAACGCGAACAGCGAGAACGAAGCGAGGCAGGCCAGCGCGAAGCCGGAGATCACCGCGCGGCGATGACGGATCGCCCCGGCGAGCAGGCCGCGATAACGCGCGCGCAGCGCCTCGAAACGGTGCTCGAAGCCTCGCTGGAAGCGCGCCAGCGGGCTGCGCGCCGTGCCCGAGGGGGCGTGCAGCAGCCACATCGCGAGGGTCGGCACCAGGGTGCGCGACAGCAGGTAGGAGGCGGCCATCGCGAAGATCACGGCTTGCGCCATCGGCACGAACAGATAGCGCGCCACGCCGGTGAGCAGGAACATCGGCGCGAACACGATGCAGATCGACAGGGTCGAGACGAAGGTCGGCACGGCGATCTCGCCCGCGCCGGTCAGGATCGCGTCCTCGAGCACCGCGCCGCGCTCGAGGTGGTGCGTGATGTTCTCGATCGCGACGGTCGCGTCGTCGACCAGGATCCCCACCGCCAGCGCGAGCCCGCCCAGGGTCATGATGTTGATGGTCTGGCCCAGCGCCGCCAGCGCGAGCAGCGAGCTGAGCACGGCCAGCGGGATCGACACCGCGATGATCAGCGTCGCGCGCCAGCTGCCGAGGAACAGCAGGATCATCAGCGCGGTCAGGCAGGCGGCGATCAGCGCCTCGCGCACCACGCCCTGGATCGCCGATTTCACGAACACCGACTGGTCGCCCAGCGGCGTGATGTTCAGCGCCTTGGGCAGGCCGGCGGCGATCTGCGGCAGCAGCGCCTTGACCTGGCCGATGATCGACAGCGTCGAGGCGCTGCCGGTCTTCTCGATCGTCAGCAGCGCGGCGCGCTTGCCGTCGGCGCGCACGATGTTGGTCTGCGGCACGTAGCCGTCGCGCACGTGGGCGACGTCGCGCAGGTAGATCACGCCGCCGCCGAGCGCCTTCACGGGCAAGTCGTTCAGCGCGGCGATGGTTTGCGTGCTGCCGTTCATCTCCACGTTGTACTCGCGCGCGCCGATCTTCGCCGAACCGCCCGGCAGGATCAGGTTCTGCGCGTTGACGGCATTGACCACGTCGATCGGCGAGAGCCCCTTGGCCTGCAGCGCGCGCGAGTCGAGATCGACCACGATCGAGCGGACCTTGCCGCCGAACGGCAAGGGTACCGCCGCGCCCTGGACGGTGGCGAGCTGGGTGCGGATGAAGCTGTTGCCGAGGTCGTAGAGCTGCTGCTCGGGCAGGCTGTGGCTCGACAAGCCGAGCTGCAGGATCGGCACGGTCGAGGCGCTGTAGGTGATGATGTTCGGCGGCAGCGTGCCGGGCGGCAGCACGCGCAGGATCGACGAGGCGTTGCTGACGGTCTGCGAGATCGCGCGATTGATGTCGGCGCCGGGATGGAAGAACACCTTGATCACCGAGACGCCGTTCAGCGACTGCGATTCGATGTGCTCGATGTCGTCGACGTCGGAGCTGAGCGCGCGCTCGTAGATCGAGGTGATTCGGTGCGCCATGTCCTCGGCCGAGAAGCCGTTGTACTGCCAGACGATGCTGACGACGGGAATGTCGATGTTCGGAAAGATGTCGGTCGGCATGCGCAGTATCGCGAGCGGGCCGGCGATCGCGATCAGCAGCGCGAGCACGACGAAGGTATAGGGCCGGCGCAGGGCCAGCCGGACGATCCACATGGCGGTTCCTTCCGGTCGGAGAAGCGGGACGGCGCGCACGGCGCGACGGCAGGCGCCAGTGTCGCGGCGCGGTGGCCACCGCGTTCTGACGCGAACATGACGAAATCGTCATGCGGCGCGGATGTCGATTTCGTCATCGAGCGGTCAAGCTGCCGGCAAGATGCGGCGCACAGAATGGCCGTGCGGTCCGATCAGGCTTCGAGGCATGAAACGCCGGCGGACCCGACCCTGCCATCGACGATTCGGAGGAAAGCCATGCCCAAGGCAACTCGCTGGTTCGCGGCCGCTTGCGCCGCATGCGTCGCGTCGCTCGCGCTGTCCGCGCAGGCGTTCGCGAAAGTGGACAACAATGGACTGACGCGCGACGAGGTGCGCGCGCAACTGATCGACGCGCAGCGCGACGGCGTGGTGCCGACCACGGATGCGCAATACCCGCCTTCGGCGGTGATGGTCGCGCGCAATCGCGAGCTGTATGCGATCGCGCACCAGGGCAGCACGGAATCGGGCACGCGCACCGCGGCGGCCGAAGGCCGGCCTTAAGCTGCCGTCAAGCCTGGACGCGCCATGCTGGCCGCAGTGCCGTCCTCCCGAGGTTGCCCACCGCCGGGGAGCGGCATCGATGGAAACCGGGACACGCTGGGCTAGTCAACCAAGCGACCGAATCGCTGCCGATGCAAATGGATATGGAGGACAACCAGGACGCGTAATGGACACGGATCGTCAACCTGGACATGCGGTTCTGGCGTCGAGGAAAGTCGAACCCGCTCGGACTCGACTGCGGCGTGGAAGGCGTGTCGTGCGAGCCGGCGCACGATCACGGTTGCGCCGACCAGATAGGCCAGCACGATGTGATGGAAGAGCGGGGTGGTGAAATCCCGAGTGGGCACGCCCAGCAAGAGGATCGACAACAACATCGCTGATTGTGCCGCGAGTGCGGCCAGTGACGCGACCAGCAGGTCGGCGCGGCATGCATCGAGCAGTGCGACGCCGAAAGCGGGACGCGGGCCATGCAAGGGCCGCAGACGGGAAAGGAGCGAGACGCGGGACATGGCTTCGAGTCCGTGTAAGGTGCGATAGGGCGCGACACCCGGCGGACGGCGGAAACAGTGGCGATGCTATGGCTGCCCGGTTGTCGAATTGACAGACCGTTGACAGGTTCAAGTCATGCATTAATAATGAGAATTATTCTCAATTACGGGCGGTTCTCGCTCTCCGCTGAACGTGACTGGCCTGCCCCGCGACGCCGCCGACACATCGCTGATCGGTACCCTGGTCAAGCATTACGACGATCTGGTGAACCATGTCCGTCATCGTTTTGGCGACCGCGCCTTCGCACGAGACGTGGTGCAGGATGTTTGCGTGCAGTTATTGCAGCGGCCGCCGGACGAGCGTATCCATACGCCGCTGGCGTTCCTCAGGCATTTGTCGATCCATCGCGCGATCGATCGGTGGCGCGGCGAGGAGGCTCGTGCCACCCACGTCGACCTGACCGGTCTGGCGGCGCCGGATATTCGTTCGGATGATGTGGACGGGGAGCAAGTCTTGACCTACCAGCAAACCGTACGCGAACTGGAACGGATAATCGACGATCTGCCTGCCAGGTGTCGCGAGGTCTTCATTCTCCATAAGCTGCATGAACTTTCGCAGGACGAAGTGGCTGCCGAGTTGCGTATTTCACGTAACATGGTCGCCAAACATCTCGCCCGTGCGATGGTTGCACTGGCGCCGGTCCTTCAAACTCCGTTGCGAACCGCGACGTCGAATCACGATGCAGCCTGAGCATTCCCGCCGTACCGATTCCGCCGACCCGCCCGAGGACGCCCTCGGCGACTATCTCGGCGCGCTGCGCGAGCGCTATCCGCTCGACGTGGTGCGCCGCCGGGTGTCCCGCCGCCGTGCCCTGCGGCGCACCGCCGGCGGCGTGGCCTTGTGCGCCGTGCTCGGCGTGGCGGCGTGGCGCGTCGATCCCGCCTATCGCGTCGAGCAACTGGATACGGCAGTCGGCGAGCATCGCGACTGGCATCTCGCCGACGGCACCCGGGTGGTGCTCAATACCGGCTCGGCCGTGAGCGTCGAATGGCGGCTGCGCTCGCGCCGGCTTGTCGTCGAGCGTGGCGAGGCCTACGTGGAGGTCGCGCATTCCGCGCTGCGCCCGTTGATCACGCTGGCCGGCGGCGCGGTGATTCGCGATATCGGTACCGCGTTCACGGTGCGCCGCGAGGCGGCGCTCACGCGGGTGGGGGTGCAAAGCGGCGCGGTCAGCGTCGCGCTGGCCGGCCAGCCGCCCGCCGAACTGCGCCGCGGCCAGCAGGTCGAGCTCGATACGGCCGCCGGTCGCATCGAGGCCGTGCAAACCCTGGACGAGGACTCGCTCGCCTGGGTGCAGGGCCGCCTGTGGTTCGATCGCACGCCCTTGCCGAGCGTGGCCGCCGAGATCCAGCGCTACCGCGCCGCGCCGGTGCGGGTAGCGCCCGACGCGGCCGCGCTCACGCTGTCGGGCCAGTTCAACAGCGCCGACGTCGATACCCTGATCGACCTGTTGCCGCGTGTGCTGCCGGTGCGCGTCACGCACCAGGCCGACGGCGCCGTCCTGATCGCGCGTCGCTAGACAGACCGCCGGCGCTCGGCTCGCCGGCGGTTTCTCCCGTTTCCTCCAAAAATATTTTCACCGGGACGTCAACAAACCGGGAGGCCGATCCGGCAACCCTCGTAGAACGTGTTCAACAATTCTGCGAGGAGTGGCGGCAATGGGTTTCACGGGGCGCCGGTTGGCGATCGGACGATATGTATCGGTGGCGCTCGCAAGCACTTGCGTGTCGGCCATCGCCTGGGGGCAGGGCGCGGCGCAGCGCTACGAGATTCCCGCGCAGCGGCTCGACCGCGCGCTCAATGTATTCGCGCGCCAGTCCGGTACGCAGTTGCTGTTCGCGCCGTCGCTGGCCGAATCGCGCACCAGCCAGGCCGTGCAAGGGGAGATGGCGCCGGCCGACGCGCTGGCGCGCCTGCTGTCCGGCACCGGGCTGCGGGCCCGGGCCACGGCGGCCGATATCTTTACGATCGACATCGCGCCGGCCGCATCGGGCGCGGCGCATGCGCCGATGCCGGCCGCCGAACTGGCCGCGATCGAGGTCTCGACGGAGCGCACGCACAGCGATCTGGTGCGTCCGACGCGGCAGGCCACCGTGATCGACCGCGCCGAGCTGCAGCAGCTCCAGGGCGGCTCGAACAATCTGGCCACGGTACTCAGCAAGGCGGTGCCGGGCTTCGCCGATTCGAGCCACACCATTACCGACTATGGCCAGACGCTGCGCGGTCGCAACGTGCTGGTGCTGGTCGACGGCGTGCCGCTCAATACCAACCGCGATTCCGCCCGCAACCTCGCCAACATCGATCCGAACGATATCGAGAAGGTCGAGGTCCTGCGGGGCAGCAATGCGATCTACGGCAGCGGCGCGACGGGGGGCATCGTCTCGGTCACGACGCGGCCGGCGGGCGGCCCGCCGCGCGCCGAAACCACGTTTTCGATGGAAACGCCGCTGTCGCACCTGGGCAGCGGCGGCCTGGGCGGCACCCTGCGGCAGTTCTTCAGCGGCAGCCACGGTCCGCTCGACTACGAGTTCAACGTCAGCGGCCAGCATGTCGGCAGCTCCTACGACGCACGTGGGCATCGCATCGCGCCGGAGCCGAGCCAGGGCGACCTGTTCGATTCGGACATCTACAGCGTGGGCGGCAAGCTCGGCGCGCGGATCGACGCGAACCAGCGCATCGTGTTCTCGGCCAGCCACTACGACGCGAAGCAGGACACGCATGTCGGCAGCGACCCCTCGGTGGCGAAGCTGCCGCCCGGCACCGCGGTGGCGCGGCCGCTCGACGGGCTGCAGCTCGCCGACCAGAACCGCATCCGCAATACCATCCTGAACCTGCAGTACGAGAACAAGGACGTGTACGGCAGCACGGTGTCGACGCAGTTCTACTACCGGGATTACTTCACGCGCTTCGCGCCCTTCGACGCGCGCGCGGTCGCCACGCGCGGCAACAACATCGACCAGGTGATGCAGGATTCGACCGTGTTCGGCAGCCGCCTGACGATCACCACGCCGCTCGACCAGGCCAGGCGCACCAAGCTGCTGTGGGGCGCGGACTTCAACCAGGAACGCAGCGACATGCCGGACGACATCTTCTCGCCGGCGGCCTACGATGCGAGCGGCGGCCTCGTTTACCAGAAGACCGGGCGCCTGATGTACCTGCCGCCGCTGACCACGCGCAGCATCGGCGGCTTCGCGCAATTGCAGCACAAGTTCAACGAGCGATGGTCGGCCGAGGGCGGCATCCGCTACGAGCACGCCAGCGCGAGCTTCGACGATTTCACGCCGCTCTCGCAACTGCGTGCGGCCAGGCCCTATCGCGTGCCGGGCGGCTCCACCGGCTTCGGCGCCTGGCTGTTCAACGCGGGCCTGTCCTATGCGCCGATCCCGGGGCAGACGGTCTATGCCTCGTTCAGCCAGGGCTTCCAGCTTCCCGACGTCGGCCTGCAACTGCGCAACGCCACCACCGGCTTCGATATCGGCTCGTCGAGCCTGGCGCCGGTCAAGACCAACAACTACGAGATCGGCTGGCGCGGCAACCTCGGCAACCAGGCCGACGGCACGCTCGCGCTGTTCTACACGACCTCCGAGCTCGGCGACGTGCAGAGCTTCAACAATGGCCTGATCCTGACGCGCACGGCCGAGCGGATCGCCGGCGTGGAGGCCAGCGTGGACTGGCTGTCCGCCAGCGAGAAGTGGGGCATCGGCGGCACGGCCACGTATCTGCAAGGCCGCGAGCGGCCGCAAGGCAGCGCCAACTACCAGGACATGACCGGCTATCGCATCCCGCCGCTCAAGCTCACCGCCTATCTCGAGTACCGGCCCACGCCGCGCTGGAGCAACCGCCTGCAGGGCACCTTCTACGCGGCGCGCGACTACCGGCTCAACGGCAAGATCGGCTTCGGCCGGCTCGAGGTGGCGAGCTATACCACGCTCGACCTGATGTCGACCTGGCAGATCAGCAAGCAGGACAAGCTCGGCGTCGGCGTGGAGAACCTGCTGAACCGCTACTACCTGCCGCTCTACAGCCAGCTCATGCGCAACAGCAATAACACCAGCCGGTTGCCCGCCGCCGGCGCGGTCCTGAGCGCGAGCTACACGCACCGCTGGTAATCCGGCAGGGCGCCGATCGGGCGCCTTGCCGTTTCGATTCGTAATGAGACGCAATCTCATTATTTTTTGAGCGTTTTCAACAGGAGGCAAGCATGATCGGAAACGACATCGTGGATTGCATCGGCGCGACGCCGCTGGTGCGGCTCGGGCGCATGTTCGGGCCGCGGGCGCAGGTGTTCGCCAAGCTCGAGATGCTGAACCCGGCGGGCAGCATCAAGGACAGGCCCGCGCGCTACATCGTCGAGCGCGGCCTCGCCGACGGCAGCATCGCGCCCGGCGCGCACGTGGTCGAGAGTTCGTCGGGCAATCTCGCGATCGCGCTGGCGATGGTGTGCAGCGTGAAGGGCCTGCGCTTCACGGCCGTGGTCGACCCGAAGATCTCGTCGACCAACCTGCAGATCCTGCGCGCCTACGGGGCCGGCATCGAGCGCGTGACCGAGCGTGACAGCCAGGGCGGCTACCTGGAGACGCGCATCGCCCGCGTGCGCGAGTTGCTCGCGGCGGAACCGGGCGCGGTCTGGATCAACCAGTACGGCAATCCGCGCAACTGGGAGAGCCACTTCCATGGCGAGGGCGACGAGATCGCGCGCGCGCTCGGCGAGCCGGCCGACCTGCTGGTGCTCGGCGTCAGCACCTCCGGCACCATCCTCGGCCTCGCGCGGCGCCTGCGCGAAGCCTGGCCCGGGCTGCGCGTGGTCGGTGTCGACGCGGTCGGCTCGGTGCTGTTCGGCGCCAGGCCGGGGCCGCGCGAGCTGCCTGGAATCGGCGCGAGCCGCGTGCCCGAACTGCTGTGCCGCGACGACATCGACCAGGTGATCCATGTCGACGACCACGACGCGGCGCTCGGCTGCCGCCGGCTGCTGGCCGCCGAGGGGATCTTCGCGGGCGGTTCGTCGGGCGCGGTGGTGGTGGCGATCGAGCGGCTGCTGGCGAGCGCGCCCGCCGCCGCGCGACCCCCGCGCATCGTCACGCTGCTGCCCGATCGAGGCGAGCGTTATCTCGACACCGTCTACGACGATGCCTGGCTCGCGCGTGTCGCGGCCGCGCGCCGTCATTCGGCCGCCCCGATCGAGGCGGCATTTCCCGTTTCCCTGTCCGAGGCGATTCACTGACATGCACGATTCCCGTACCGAAACCGGCTTGCTCTACCTGGGCCGGCAAGACCTCGTCGCGCTCGGCGGCGACCGCTCGCAAGCCTATGTCGACGCGATCGCCGACGGCCTCGCGCTGCATGCGCGGCGTGCCTTTGTCCAGCCGCTCAAGCCCTATCTGCGCTGGCCCGGCGCCGACCATATCGCCGACCGCATCATCGCGATGCCGTGTTATGTGGGCGGCGCGGACCCGATTGCCGGGCTCAAGTGGATCGGCAGCCGCCAGCACAATCCGGCGCGCCACGGCCTGGCGCGCGCCAGCGCGGTGATCGTGCTGAACGACGCCGACACGAATTACCCGCTGGCGATCCTCGAGGGCGGCCTGATCAGCGGCATGCGCACCGCGGCCATCAGCGCGGTGGCGGCACGCCACCTGGCGCGGCCCGGTTTCGCCGAGGTCGCCTGCATCGGCTGCGGGCCGATCGCGCGGATGCAGATCCAGACGCTGGTCGAGCAGTTCGACTCGATCCGTCGGATCCGCGTGTTCGACCTCTCGACCGAGGCGATGCGGGCATTTGCATGCTGGCTCGGCGAGCGCTACCCGCATCTGGCCTGCGACGAGGCCCCCAGCGCCGAGGCCGCCGTGCGCGGCGGCGAGGTGGTGGTGACCTGCACCGTGGCCGACGCGCCCTACCTCGAATTCGACTGGATCCAGCGCGGCGCCTTCGTCTGCAACGTCTCGATCATGGATGTCCACAAGGACGTGTACGAACGCGTGGAGAAGGTCGTGGTCGACGACTGGGAGCAGTCGAACCGCGAGAAGAAGATCATCAACCAGCTCGTGCTCGAAGGGCGCTTCAGCCGCGAGCGGCTGCATGCCGAACTGGGCGAGATCGTGATCGGCGAGCGTCCGGGCCGCGAGAACGACGACGAGATCATCCTGCTCAATCCGATGGGAATGGCGCTCGACGACATGGTCTGCGCGCGGCACTTCTACCGGCTCGCGCAACAGCGCGGCGTCGGCACGCGGCTGGCCCTGCTATGAGCGAGCTCGCGATCGCGGTCTGCGCCGAGGCCGAAGGCGAGCACCGACTGGCCCAGGACCTGTTCGATGCGCTCTGGCTCGAGAACGCCTTCGGTTTTCGCGAGCGAGCCGCCTGGCACGGCGCCTGCCTGGCGGTGCCGCTCGGGGCGGGGCGCTCGCTGGTCTGGCGCGGACGGCGCGTGGCCGGCTGGCGGCCGTTGCGCCTGGCGCGCGAGGCGGCG